>NZ_CAUPHG010000090.1:0-6187 GCF_963510915.1 uncultured Anaerococcus sp.
TAGAGCAATGGATTGAAGCTCCATGTGTCGGCGGTTCGATTCCGTCTCGCGCCATATTAGTTTAATATCAGGAAGGGTAGCGAAGAGGCTAAACGCGGCGGACTGTAAATCCGCTCCTTCGGGTTCGGGGGTTCGAATCCCTCCCCTTCCATACCTTTACGGGCATAGTTTAAAGGTAGAACTAAGGTCTCCAAAACCTTCAGTGTGGGTTCAATTCCTACTGCCCGTGTTTATTGTGAATATGGCGGGTGTGGTGAAGTGGTTAACACACCAGATTGTGGCTCTGGCATGCGTGGGTTCGATCCCCATCACTCGCCTATTTTATATTATTGGGGTATAGCCAAGCGGTAAGGCAAGGGACTTTGACTCCCTCATGCGTTGGTTCGAATCCAGCTACCCCAGTTTAACTTTGCCGGCGTGGCGGAATTGGCAGACGCGCTGGACTCAAAATCCAGTGTCCGCAAGGACGTGCCGGTTCGACCCCGGCCGCCGGTATAGTATTAAAGACAAGGTTTTCGGACCTTGTCTTTTTACTTTTATTCGTTTAATTTCTAATGCTGAGTTACTAAAAATTACTAATTTTATAACAAATCATCTAATTTATCCGCTAATTTTTGTTGCTTGCTTGGATACAAATGAGAGTATGTATCGATTGTGGTAGTTATAGAAGCATGGCCTAATCTTTCTTTTACAACAAGATAATCTTCTCCTTGATTTATTAGCAGTGAAGCATGTGAATGTCTGAAGTCATGAATTCTTATTTTTTTTAAAGAACTATCTCTTTGTAATATTTTTTTATATTGTTTTTCGATTGAATCTTTAGTTATTGTAATCGGGCTATTTTGAAATAACTGTAGATCATCTAGGTTTGTTGTAAATTCTTTCAATCTTTCATGCTGTATCTGTTTCCACTCTTCTAGTGTCTCCACTAGTTTGGTATTCATGATAATTCTTCGTGTTCCAGCTTTTGTCTTTGTACTACTAATGTGTTCTTCACCTTTTTTTACGTATACTGATTTACTTACATGGATTGTATTTGTTGAAAACTCTATATCCTTCCAAGTTAGAGCTAGAGCTTCGCCCAGTCTTAGACCAGTAAAAAATAGAACAGTGAATAGTAATTTGATATTGTATTCATCGTCGTTAAATAGTGTTAAGAAGTGCTTGAATTCTTTTACTGTCCAGAAATTTAATTTTGCTTTTTCTATTGGTAATTTTTTTAGCAATCCTACGGGATGTTCTTTGTAAAATCCCTTTCTTAATCCAACGTCCAGAATTTTCTTTAGCAGAATTATAATTTTATTAATAGTATTTGGACTTAGCTTATTTTCCGAGTTTTGAGCATTTTTTTCTCTTAGATGTTCTCTGAATTGATAGATATCTTCATAAGTTAATTTAGCTACATCATCAACTTTTTCAAAATAGTTTTTTATATGCCTGTTATAGTTGTTTTCTTGTGTATCTATATAGCTCTGTTTTCTGTTGTTTATTTTATCCTCTTCTTTTAAGAGATCATAAAGGATATCAATTGATATTTTTGAGCTGAAACTTTTTTCTTTAAGTTCTACACTTCGTAAGTATTGTTCGGCTTCCAACGCTTCTTTTTTAGTTTTAAATCCTTTTCTTACAATTCTACGTTGTTTTAAAGATATTGGATTTATACCATTGGAAACATCGACAATCCAAGTTCCGTCTCTACTTTTACGTAAAGCCATATGTTACACTTCTTTCTGGAGTTCAATTCCTAATAGTTCTTCCGCGACACTGGCTGGAATTGTACCGATCCGTTTGTTATCGTAGATGTTAAAACCACGATTCACTAAAAGTAATTTGCCGGTATGAATAATCTTTCTTGCAGTTCCTGGAGCAAATCCAAGTTCGATAAGGTCATCTTTTGTTACAGTTTTAATCATGTGATCTCCTTTTCTAATTAGATTAAGTAAGGGGTGGATTAACTCCCCTTGTCTGATACTTATTTTTGTTTTACATCTACTAAATGGATAGCATCTGCTTTGTAATACATTGTCGAACTAATCATAGTAGCTTGTAAATTGTCAAATGTAACTGGTACTTCATCCATTGCTTGGATATAGTCATTATCAACTAAAGCTTCTGGATTGTCTACTGAGACTTGTGTTGATTTCTTTTTGAATTGTCCATCCTTGATCGTTACATTGTATTTCCAACCAATGATTTTATCGGTATTAAAACGTCTTTCGCTACCATCTCGGTTTTTGATAATTTCTCCGTTTGCATCTGCTCGGACTTCCGTTTCAAATTTTGGAATAACTTCATCCAATTCAAATTTTGTTCCAATGTTATTAAAATTCCAGTCATTTTGTGAAAGCATTTTTGCCATAGTTAATTTCTCCTTTTGATATTTTCTTTGATTGTAGGGATTAAATCCTCTCTTTTAAAGAGAATTGCCCTTTCTATTAATCCACTTGCTAAATCTGGTGGATATTCCATATTGTTGAGTGCGAGGTAGTTAGATTTCTCATACTCATGCAGTAAGTTATTGACGTATAAAAATTTATACGCTTTTAGAATAGCTCCTGAACCTTTATAGGTAAACCATTCTAATTTTTGTTCTAGTTCTGTTTTTGGTTTTGAAATAATGATAGAGACGGGTTTTGAGTGACCTAAAAACTTTTCCCAAGATCTCAAAGGTTTTGAGAAATGGCTATCACTATAGAATCTCACTTTTTCTTTGAGATATCCCTTGGTAAAGTTGAGAAGATCTATTTCTGAATGCAACCATTCTTGAATGAAGTAGTGAGCTTTTTCTTTCCTAAGTTCTAACTCAGTTCTTATCCAATTTTCTATATACCGCTTGCTGATACCGAGCTTCTCAGCTCGTTCTAAACGCTTATCGTAAATTCTAAGTCTTTCATCATCATTGGGCTTTCTTAAATATAAGGTCTGGCCGATTGTTTCATCTCCGTAGGTATTGTAGTAGGTGCTTTTTCCATATATAAAGCGTTTTTTCTGACAAACCTTTAGAAGCTGATTAGGAGTGAAATAGGGTGTTTCATTAAAATCATCTATCGCAATATCAATTCGTCTTACTGAAAATTGATTGTAATTGTAGTAGAGGTTGTTCAGAAACTGTCTTTCGGACAGACTATTTGGATCTAATACCATATCTCTATAGAACTCGAGTGCCTGTCCTGACATGACAAGCATGTAGGACGACTCTTTCGCTCCATAGTAGATACGGATATTCCCATAATGAAGCTGGCTATCATAGTTATAGTATTTAAGGCTCCCTTTATTCTCAATAAATAGGTCATAGTCAAGAAATAGAATGTCTTCGATTATTTCTCTTGGCGAAAATTCAGTCTTATCAAACTGAATTTGAATCCAGTCAAATACAGAACGTAAATGTTCATTTTTTGCCATAGATTTTGATTCAACTTTTTGCCTAAATTTGCCACCCTTAAAATCTCCGAAACCCTTGGCAATACTGAATTCTTTCGATGGTACACCTAACTTGCAGAGGGTGGTGTTACTACACACCCTATCGGTCAAAAATGGTCCGTCCGCATCTACGCTCATTTTCGGCTTTCTGCCTCATGGCTCAGCCGAAAACTCGCTATTAGCCGAACCTATTTTTTGACCTCTTGTTAACAAACCCTAGTAAGCCGGTTTGCATCGACTCTTCAATATCTTGGATTCTCTTTTTTAGGTTGGTATTCTCAATTTGTATCAGTCGTATTTCTCGCTTAAATTCCTGTTTTAAGGCGCTCAGTTCATCGTAGAGCTCATCTATTACTTGGTTTAGGGATTCTTGCTCATTGTCTGCTAGACTCCCAAATACGGCTTGTATAGCCTCTTTTAGACCTATTTCAAGTTTTAGGTTAGCTAACTTTTGAAATTGTTTAAGGTCTTCGCCTGTAAAGTCATAGGCAACTGTATAACTTAATTGATGAGTTCTTGGATTTCTACTGATAGGAATTTTAATTTTCTTAAATTCCTTGCCACTTATCTCTTTAATCAGTTGAATCCAATTTTTAAGAGTAGAGGTAGAGTTTAGGCCAGAAATTTGATTGACTAACTCTTTATTGGTCATTTTTTTGTAAAATCTCCGAAATTTTCTTGTGCAACTGAAGAGTTTTCTGTGGTATAATTGTTACATAATATGTTTTGATCTTGGAACGAACGGCACATTTGTTTCAAGATTTTTTTATTTTGTCGAATATTACCTCCTTTATCAAAAATTTTTCAAATAGACTATTAGTTACATACGCTTTTACCTCCTTTTATGCTATAATATTCTCAATGGAATATTTAATCTTAAAATAAATATTCCTTATGGAATAATTCTATTTTATACCGTTTAGAATATTTTGTCAAGCTAAAATATACGAATAAGAATATCTATAGGAGAATTATGTATACAGAGGATTATAAATTTTCAGAGAGGTTAAAAACTCTCAGAAAATCAAAAAAGTTAACTCAAGTACAAATATCGGAATTAATTGGAGTTCAACAAGGGACATATTCTCGGTGGGAGAATGGAACGTTAGAACCAGGATTAGAATTCGTTGTGAAATTAGCAAATATCTTTGGGACTACTACAGATTATTTGCTGGGACAAAAACCTTATTCAATTATCAGTAGTTTACCTCTAGAACAATTAGATCTTACCAATATTGCAAACTTTTCAAAGGATGAGTTTGATATTTTGAAACATTCAATAGCAGTTTCGGTGGCAAGAAATAAAATAAAGGCAACAGAACTAAAAGATAGAGTTATAGAAAAAAATCAGTTGTCAGAAAAAGATGCAGAACTTTTGAATAAGATTTTTGAAGAAGTTAAAACTTATTGGGAAAATTAGGAGGACGCTAGTCTTCAAAATTCCCTCCCAAAATGTGTCCAAAATATTGACAGAATTCTAGCTTTTCATTATAGTTCTTATGGAACTTTTTTTCTACAACAAAATAGGCTCCATAATATCCATAGGGGATTTACCCACTACAAATAGTATAGAGCCGGTTTTATTAATGTCCTGCATTTCCTAATAAGTTAACCATGACAACACCAATGATAATCAAAATTAAACCGATAATGCTATAAACATTTAGTGTTTCTTTGAAAATCATTACTGCGATAGAGGCTGTCAAAACTAAACCGACAGCTGACCATGTTGCATAAGCTATTCCTAAAGGAATTTTTTGCATTGCTAGTGAGAGGAAATAGAAACAAACGCCATAGCTAAGTAGGGCAGAAACGGTTGGAATAGGCTTTGTAAAACCGTCTGATAATTTCAAAAGGTTAGTTCCCAATATCTCTCCTACAATGGCGATAAAAAGATAAAAGTATGACATGTCTTTAACCTCCTATATGTCATGTTTTTGCTCTAAGAGCTATTATAGCTATCCGTTTTTTATAAATCTTGGCACAAGTCATGAGAATTTGTAGTAAAACTGTGGCAGACACTTTTTCAGAACCAATAGCTGATAAGTTTAGTATATCATAAGATAAATTTTAAAAAAAGTCTTGATTTATTTCAATGTCTTGCGTGGTCTCGATTTTACTGGTAAAATTACTTTTAAGAACTTTAAAAAAGAGGTTTCTATATTTGACAAAACAATGACTTGTTGTCCCGAATGTGGGCATCCTTTGGAGAAAAAATTTTTAAAAGATGAGGGAGATATTCCTTATTGTTCACAATGTGCGAGTTTTCGTTTTCCAGTCTTTAATACAGCAATTAGTGCGATTTTATTTAATGAAAAACATGATAAGATTCTCTTGATTAAGCAATATGACATGGCTGAGCATATTTTGCTAGCTGGTTATGTGTCTAATGATATTCACAACCAATTTCTACAATCATTAAAGGCAATTAATTTAGCCTCTCTTATTACGGATATGGGTAATAAAATTGCACAAAACTAGTCCAAAACTCTTTTTAATAAGGAGTATACTTTCTAGCATTTTATAGTTACTAAAAAGTATCTAAACTTTGGAAGTGATACTAAGTTTTAAAAAATATTATGGAAAAAAAGCTTATAAAATCAATATTTCTGAGATTTAAAACTAATAATATTAGACTCAAAATCCAGTGTCCGCAAGGACGTGCCGGTTCGACCCCGGCCGCCGGTATTGCTTGAGTTTAGAAAAAGTCTTGATACACAAGGCTTTTTTTGATGTTTTTCTTTATCGTACCCCAAATTGTACCCCA
>NZ_CAUPHG010000091.1:0-5934 GCF_963510915.1 uncultured Anaerococcus sp.
TCAAATGCCTTAACTAAAAATATCCGAAAGAATCGGACATTTTTAGTTTTATGCACCTGTTAATAGTTTAATTTTTACTTAGCTCCTGGGTAGAATTTAGGGTCTTTGAAGAATTCATCAACAAGTTCTCTAATCTCGCCACTTAGAATAATCATACCAACCATGTTGGTAAATACTACAAGACCTAGGGTTGCATCAAGAAATACTCCTGCGTTATCAAATGATACAAAACCACCAAGAAGGATCATAGCGCAAGCTATAAACCTAACTATCTTACCTACTGTTGTACCAAATAAGTATTCACCTTGTTTTTCAGCATAGAATACGATTACTATGATTGTAGAAAGTACGAATAGGAAGAGTGAAACTGCGATTATTGCGGTACCGATTTGACCGAAAGCTGAGTTAAATGCTCTTTCAACTCCGATATCTTTCATATCTGGATTTTGCCATAAACCTGTTGTTAATACAACAAGGGCAGAGATTGTACATACTATAATTGTATCAGAGATAACTTCAAAGATACCCCACATACCTTGACGGCATGGATGGTCAGTAACTGCTGTAGCGTGTGCGTATGGAGCTGAACCCATACCAGCTTCGTTAGAGTAGCAACCTCTTGCTGCACCGGCTTTGATTAATGCTGATATACCTGCACCTGCAACACCACCGCCTATAGCTCTTGGGTTGAAAGCGCCAACAAAGATTTCTTTGAAAGCTGCTGGAACTTGGTCGATGTGCATGATTATAACTATAAGACCTGCTATGATATAGACAGCTGCCATTAATGGAACCATTTTTTCAGTTACTTGAGCGATTCTCTTGATACCACCGTAAGCTACTAATACTACTAATACGAAAATAACTGCTGCTGCAACAATACGGCTTAGGCCTAATTGTTCAAGTGGTCCTACTGCTGAGATTGTTTGTAGAGTAATAGATGGAAGGATTTCAATCATAAAGAAGAAAGAAACCAAAAATCCCATTATCTTACCAAGTGTACCACCTATACCTTTTTTAAAAGTATAAGAAGGACCACCTACGAACTCGCCATCAGCGTTTTTCTCGCGGTATTTAATACCAAGTACGATTTCTGCAAATTTTGTACCTTGTCCGATAAGAGCTGCTATCCACATCCAGAAAACTGCTCCTGGACCTGCTGTAAAGATTATAGATGGAGCTACTACTATGTTAGCTGCACCTATTGATGAAGCAAGGGCTGCTGATGCTGCTTGGAATGGTGAAACTGATCCTTCACCACCAACATCAGATTTAAACATCTTTCCAAACGTTTGCTTTAGTACGAAAGGAAGGTATTTTATTTGAACAAATCCCATTCTGAATGAGATTAAAAGACCGCCACCCAATAATACTATAAGGATAGGCCATCCCCAGAACCAACCTGTAAGTTTTGATATCATATCTAATATATTTTGCATAATAAATCCTTTTTATATGGAACCCTGGCCGAAAGGTTTGACCTTGGACTAGTGAAATTTTTCAAGAATCCAAAATTACTCCCTAACGCCGGTTCCATCCTTGTGTTTTGTTGTCTAGTTTCACTTAAAAACTAGCAAAGGGTAGCATACATAACTGCTTTTATAGTATGCATTCTGTTTTCTGCTTCTTCAAATACAAATGATTGAGCACTTTCAAATACTTCGTCTGTTACTTCTATTGATTCCATACCGTATTTTTCATATATTTCTTTGCCGACTTTTGTTTCTTTGTCGTGGAATGATGGTAGGCAGTGTAGGAAGATGGCTTCTTTATCTGCATTTGCCATAATTTCTTTTGTTACTTGGTATGGTTTAAGAATCTTAATTCTCTTTTCCCATTCTTCTTCTGGTTCACCCATTGATACCCAAACGTCTGTGTAGATTACGTTAGCGTCTTTGCTTGCTGCGTCTACATCTTCTGTAAGGGTAACTGTTGAGAAGTTAGATGCTGCGATTTTTTCGCATTCTTTAACTAACCATTCTTCTGGGAATAATTCTTTTGGTGCACATGCTACAAAGTCAACACCAAGTTTAGCACAAACTACCATTAGAGAGTTTGCCATGTTGTTTCTAGCATCGCCGAAGTATACAAATTTTAGACCTTTTAGACGTCCAAAATGTTCTTCGATTGTTAGCATGTCAGCTAGCATTTGTGTTGGATGCCATTGGTCTGTTAGACCATTCCATACTGGAACGCCTGAGTATTTAGCAAGATCTTCAACGTGTTCTTGTTTAAATCCTCTAAATTCGATACCATCATACATTCTACCAAGAACTCTAGCAGTATCAGCTACAGATTCTTTGTGGCCGATTTGAGATCCTGTTGGGTCAAGATATGTTACGCCCATACCAAGGTCATAACCAGCTACTTCAAATGAACATCTTGTTCTTGTAGATGTTTTTTCGAATATGATAGCAATGTTTTTGCCTTCTAGATATCTGTGTGGGATACCAGCTCTCTTCATGTCCTTGAAGTTTTTAGATAAATCTAATAAGTATCTGATGTCCTCTGTTGAAAAATCAAGTAATTTTAAGAATGATTTTCCTCTAAAATTCTTTGCCATAATAATCTCTCCTTTATTATTTTTTGTTACCAATAAATATAGTAACGATTTCACACTTATATAATATCATATTTTTCGAATTCTTTTCGGACAAATAGAGTTGATTTTTTTGTCAGATATTCAATAATCGTCTTTTTTAAAGTTTTTTCGTTAAATTATAGCAATCGTTTTGTGTAGCAAACGTTTTTTATTTGATTTTTTTGGAATTTCTTGAAATTTGAATAAGATAAAATAATATATAAGAAGGAGGCTTTCTTTTATGGGAAAAAAATATGTAACACTACAGGATTCGTTTTCCTCGTCTATAACAGAATCAAATCTTATCAGTTTTGACATCCAGTCTGATAAGGGAAAAACCCTGCCACTTATGCATAAACACAGTAGGTTTTTGTATATCCTAGAAGGAGAAGGCAAAATCAAAATCCAAGATAGAGTTTATAAAATGACCCCAGGTGCAGTCATCTCTATCCTTCCCTGGCAAACCTCTGAGATTATAGAAGTCGAAAATGATATTTCCTACTACCTTTTGGTATATAATTTCAACCTTATAAATATTTACATGAAAAGCCAGCTAAACCTTAATAAGGAAGAAGTTGACTTTATTAAATGTCTTTATAGCAGCGAATCTGCTCTCTATGACCTAGAAGCGTGCGATAAAATTGAAGATATCTTTGAAGATATCAAAAATGAAGTTGGGGTGCATTCTCTAAACCAAATTATCCACACCAAGAAAAAATTTTCAACTATCTTTCTTGTTTGCAAGATAACTGAGCTTTTAATTGTTTACATGAGGTACATTAACGATTCATATACCTTCCAAGAATCAATCGCTACCAAGCCAGAAAACATCTTTATGTATATGTTTTTAAATTCATCCAAGGACATAAGTCTAGAGGTCTTATCAAAAATTTTCCTTATGTCAGAATCTGCCATTAGCCAATATATAAAAGACGTGACTAACCTAGGGTTTTTGGATATCCTGCATGAGATTAGGATTTATAAAGCAAAATTTTTATTAATTCACACATCAATGACCCTAAAGGAAATATCAAAGGCGGTTCATTACTCAGATCCCGCCCAACTATCGAAGGTATTTCAGTCTAAGCAGTCTATGACTACCAAGGACTTTAGGAAACTTAACCAACTAATTGTAGGTGATGCTACTTTTACTTTCAAGCCTGAAGATTTAAAGTTAATTGACTTTATAAATGAAAACTATGCCAAGGATATAGAAATCTTGGAAGTAGCAAAGAAATTTGACCTAACACCAAAAGAGATTAACAAGATTTTCGTCTACTTCATGGAACAAAATTTCTATTCCTACCTCCATCAGGTAAGAGTTCATGCGGCTTGTGACCTCTTAGTAAACACTGACGAGCCAATCACAGATATAGCTATAGGTGTTGGTTACAATTCACCAAAGACCCTTTTGAGAAACTTTTTAAAACACCTGGGCATGACACCATCAGAATTTAGGTCGGGTCATTTGGCAGATTTGCCAAAATAAATAATTTTTAATATATGATAAGTGGGAGATTGCTCCCACTTTTATTCGTTTGGGCAGGGAAGAAAGGACTAAAATATGTAAGAGTCCAAGTTCCCGCCCAGGAGAAGAAAGGAAATAAAACCACTATGAGGATTGAGAGAAGAAAGGAAATATGCCTTTAATCCTCATGGCTCTTCAATCTTTTATAATTTTATCCAAATAGCCAGTGTGGTTTTATCTAAAGTATTGGTTTCTAGCCTATTTTTCATGCAAATACCATCAAAAGATAAAATATTTAACAAGATTTTTTGATAAAGAAGTTTTTTAGTTTTTAAAATAGGATACAAACCACCGCCTTATCAATTGACAAGGCATATCTATAGGAAACTAGGATTGGCTTTTCTTTGAAATTCTTAGTTGGTATATTCCAACAAGCTCTCCCTAGTTATTTTTATTTTCCCTATAATTATAAATTATTTATCATATAGGTTTTTTCAATCAAAAAAGGCATAGAAAAACCTCTTGGAGATTTTTCTATACCTTCATAGTATAAGTATATATTAAAGCTAATATCCCAAAATAATACTACTTCTGTAGTTAGGCTCCACTACTTGCGGGCCATGGATAAGCGCTTATATTATTTTTTCTAGCTCTTCTAGAGCCAAACTTATTAATTTTTTCATAGAGTAATCACTAACTCCTACAATTATGTTATCCTCGTGAAGAAAGGGTATCAAAATCCTTTTGGCTCTTGATATAGAAACAGCTTCTGCCATTTTACTTGTAATTTCCCCACACATAGAATTTGTAAGTAGGATTCCTATCGGCCCTATAATTACATCTGCCTTCTGACAATTAAAAACAAGGGCATTTTCGCCTGTGGCAGCGCGGTCTGCACCCGCCTTGAGCATAGCACTTGTAGCATGAGAATTTGTACCCACGCAAGTAATATCTAAATCTAAATGCTTTTCTCTAATAGATGCGACAAGTTGTTTGCCAAGACCTCCGCCTTGGGCATCAATTACTAATATATTCATATTAACCTCTATCCTATTAATATTATTATAACATAAAATATTTATTTTTTAAATGATTAGCTTACAAATAAATTTAAAGCAAATTTTTCGTCTACTTTTGTCTCTTTTTTTACAAAAGAAAAAGGACCTCAAGGCCCCTTCTCAATAGAAAAGAATAAGTTAGTCCTAGTTTTCATAAGGGAAAACTATAAGGAATTAATAATGAAAAACCTAGCTATTTGATAGCTGATTATATTATAACACATTTCCCAACTTATGCAAACTATTTCAAATTTTTTTATTATTTTCTATATTCCAATATTTTTGTGTTTTCCTGTCGTTTTCCTCTACTTTGTTCTTTATTCTTCGCTAGAAACTTTTTCTACATCTTCTTTTTTTCCTAACAAAACAACCAGGTCATTTTTCTCGATTTTTGTGTGTGGACCCGGATTTATAATAGTGGCCCCATTTCTTTCAAATGCGACTACATTAAGGTTGTATTTGTTTCTGAAATCTAAATCCTTGAGATCCTTGCCTATCCAAGCTTGGTGGACTCTGACTTCTGCAAGAGAAAATTCATTAGAAAACTCTATAAATTCAAGTAAATTTGATCCAGAAATCACCCTGGCAAGCCTCTCGCCACTATCAAGTTCTGGGAAAATTATCTTATCCGCACCGATTTTTTCTAGGATTCTCTCGTGAGTGGCTGTTGTGGCTTTCGCGATTACAGTAGTAATTCCTGCATCCTTGCATAACAAGGTAGCTTCAATAGAAGATTCGATGTTAGATCCAGTTGCAATTACCGCTATATCAAAGTTTTTGATTCCTAAATCTTTCATGGCTTCTTCATCTGTCATGTCAGCCTGGGC
>NZ_CAUPHG010000092.1:0-5915 GCF_963510915.1 uncultured Anaerococcus sp.
CCTAGTACGATTGATATAGGAACCTTTAATAATGATTTATAAGAAAATACACTTCCTTTAGCCATGGATAGAAAGCTTGAGAATAAAACTAAAACAAAAACGTCATCACACGAAGCGCCTGCTAATACCATCTGCGGTACGGATTCATCCTTACCATAGCCTTCATCAATAAGTTTTACCATCCTAGGAACAACAATAGCTGGAGAAACCGCAGCCATAACGGCTCCCATCAAAAGACCGTCAATTATATTCAAACCCAATATTTTAGGCACAAAAATAGCATAAGATAAAATTTCAAAACTTGCTGGTAAGAATGATAACAAAACTGCAGACCTACCAACTTTTTTTAAATCTCCAATATCAAGGCTGAGCCCTGCCTTTAATAAAATTACTATAAGAGCAATGGTCCTTAAGTCTGAAGATATTTTTAAAATATTTGTATCAAGCAGATTTAAGACTTGTGGTCCTAAGATAATTCCTGTAAGAAGCATTCCAATTATCCTAGGTAGTTTTAACTTATCAAAGATTTTGGCAAAAACCATACCGACAATTAGAATAAGTCCGAGTGATAAAATCATAAACTCTCCTTCCTAATAAAAAAGCTGACAACCCTACAAAAATGTAGAAGTCATCAGCAAACGCGTTTTAGATTATAATTATCAAGGGAGTACTTCATTCCCTAAAAATATTATATGCAGATTTATCCTAAAATCAAATTTATTTTCAATTGATAGGTTCATAAGTCTTTCCAAAATCAATTGATTTATATTGTTTTTCATTGCCATTAATATCTTTACAAATAAGTAAAATAGGCCCATCACCTTCTATTAATCCTGAAATATCAGGACTAGTGTCGGGAATTTCAGATATAAAATCTAATTTATCATCCTTTATCTCTACAAAAAACCACCTAGACCTCGCTCCTGCTCTGTCAACTTCTACAAAACCGTAGGATGAATTCGGGATTCTTTTTGCATCTTCGAGCTCAAAGTTATCTAGTATTTGTGATTCAGTCTGGATTTCTTTTTCTTCACGCGCTTCTTCTTGGGTATTTTTCTTATTAATCTCCTCATCCTTATTTAGATAAATTTTAAGATTTTCTTTGGCTTCTATATTAGTGATTTTATCAAGACTTTTAAAAGTTTTCTCACTCTCCTCAAATGTCATCTTATCCATAGTAATAAAATCTTTCCTATAAACGACAAAATTTTCATCAATCCAACCTTCATTTAAGATATAATATTTTTCTCCATCATAAGTAAAAGGAACATTATCCTTAAAAGCAAAGATACTCATAATCAAAACCAAATATCCAGCCAAAAATCCAAGTCCAATCATAAGAAGCGTTGACAATAGTTTTAAATAAAAATTAATATTAAGGTCTGTAAATTTACTAATAAAGAAAATATTATAAGCAAAAAATACAAATATAGATATGCCCAAAAAAATATTATTAAATAGTGGAATAAATTCAATTTTAGTGCATAAAATAAAGCACAAAAATAACAAAGGAAAAGATCCTATGTATAAAATAAAATATAAAATTTGTTTTTTACTAATCATTTTTTCTCCTATGATTAGGCATTGTCATATAATTCACTTATCTTTTTTTCCAGAAACGACAAACCTGCACTTTGGAAAGTTCGAACAACCTAAAAACTTTCCGTATTTTCCTTCTCGCTCAACAAGTTTACCACCACATTTAGGGCAAATACCTTCTTCTATTTTCTTTTCGTTTTCCTTCTTAATTTTATTTATATCCATGACGTGAGAAATATCTGTTTGGTAAGACTTTTTTGACTTTATAAGGCCTACAATCTTCTCTAAATCATCTGCACTATAAACTTCTTCACTAGACAAGGACTCAATAAGCTTACCCACTTGCGAAATCTTACATAGCTTAGCATTCTTAACCTCAACATCTTTAAGATTTGCTTCTGGGGAAAAGGCAATAATAGAAAAATACTTCATATTTGGATAAGACTCTTCTAAAATAGCCTCGAGAGCCTTTATATGACCATAATTTTGTAAAACTGGATTCATAAAATAATTTTTTTGATTTGATAAATATTGTAACCACTGATTAGAGAATTCTTTACCATAAATCTTTCCCTTATAGGCCTTTGTTTCTATAACAAAAATTCCATATTTTGAGACAACTAAATGATCAAGCTGGCTTGTCTTTGTATGATTAGATGGATTATCAATTTTAATATCATTTAAAACCCTATACTTATCCTTATCCAATTTATTTAAAAATTTCGCAGAAACAATCTCCCCAATTTTTCCCTTAAATTGTGACCTAAATACTGTAATTAGTAAAATACAACCAATACTTATACCTAATAATATTTGATCTAACATAATCCCTCCTATCCTAAAAACAAAATCAATTTTACATAATTCTAGCAAGTTTTATAAATGGTAAAAATAAAAATTGACGCAAAAAGAAACACTATTCCAGCAAAGATAGTTAAGTCAATTTTAAACATAAATATAAAAATAATTAGAATAATATTTACAAATAAGGATGGCCTCATGGACTTTAAATTTTCCGTACCAATTATTATATCTTCTTTAATGTTTCTTTTATGACCAGATTTATACGAAGGAATCATTTTGTTGTTAAGCATTAAAATAATGTTTTCAGACGCAAGTATATAGACTAAAAACTTAAAAACCAAACCAAGGTTGACTTCATTTTTATTTACAAAACCTAACTTTGTAGCTAGGAATGATAAAATATATAAAATCAATATAAAACCTGCTAGAAAAAATAATGTAAAAATATTTTTACTGAATATATAATTAAGTCTATCTTTTCTGTTGTATAAATTTTTAAAATCATCATAAAAAAGAGCATCTGTTGTAATATATCTAAAAATCGCACTAGTAAGGACCCCAATACCCAAACAAAAAATCCAATAAGGCATGCTTAGAAATGCAAAAACAAATAAAATTAACAATCCAAATATAAACCATAATAAGTCATAACTTCCATCATCTACAAAAAATTTCTTAACTTTTTTATTAAAAAAAATAGTATCCTCCTTTTATAATTTAAAAATTTTTGGCAAATTAGATGTCAAGACATCTACAACATCATCAAGGCCAATTATCACAAAGTGAATTATAGAATCATCTCTAACAAATTCGACATCTGCTTTTAATTTATCAATAATATCTGAATTTTTACTATAATAACATGGATAATAATCACTAGTCAAATAAAATCAAAAGCTGGATCATAAAATATTAATTACAATTCAAACAAAACACTTTCAATTTCTAGACCAATCACAGGCACTTCATCAGCCCATTTAAGACCTTCAATAAATTAGAGACTGTATAAAATTTCTGGCCAAATTTCTTCGTTGTAGCACATATCCCAGAACATATGTTCAAATAGTCCTGTTTTATGACTATTTCTTCTTGAATTTCTAATTTTCTTTCTTGTTTACCTTCTTAAAGTTTATTTATCAAGTCCATTGCATTTTGGCTTAAATTAGTAAATTCATCTGATAAATATGTCGTAATCCATGACACATATGCTTCATTTTCTACAGCTCCGAATTTTTTTGCAAGTTCCAAACCTATGAAACTATAGCACCAAGAACAAGCAAGAAGTGCTGCAGCCACACCAACAGCCTGTGCCTTATTTAGCATTTAAGAAGTATAGGCTGTGTTAATTGCTGAGTTTTCGGTTGCTTTAAGCTTAACTTCTGATATACCTAAGGTCTTTGCATATGACCTATGGAGGTCCATTTCCATAAATAAGACCCCCGTATAAACCCTAGGAAACAAAATTCATTGTTGTAAGGTCTGAAGTCTTTGATGTACCGATTGCAAATAAACTTGCATACTCTATTAGATAAACGTAATCTTGTTTTACCCAGTGTTTAAATTTTTCAAAATCTAGATTTCCATCTCCCATACCTTGAACAAATTTATGGTTAAGACAGGCTTCCCATATTCCCTACATTTTAGGATATATCCTATCTGTAAATTTCTCTGACATAAAAAATCTCCTTGTATTCACAAGGAGCTATTTTCGCATATTGCACGTTCCTCCGCTAGTCCTAACTAGATCAGGTTAAAGAGTTCGATTTCTCATCTCAGCCAAAGCAACCCTTGCGTTAAACATATTATATACAAAATATTTTTTTCAAATGTTTATAAAATCCTCTATATCAATAGCTTCTATCTCCTCATATTTTAATAATTTTACAAAAACTCCATCTCCTTTTTTTAATTTTCCAGAAAACGAAACATCATAAATTTTTCCAACTCAACAAGATGGACTTCTTGATTGTAAAACTACAAGTTCTACTCCAGATTTTTTCACAAGATCTAAAGCTATTTCTGCTCCCTTACTAAATTCATGATCAACTGACCTTCCATCTTTTGTTAAAACAACTTCATTTGCAACTTCAGCCGGTTCTCTTGGTGTCAAAAGACCTCCCATGACCTCAGGGCATATAGAGATTACATCATGTCTTTCTAGAATTTTTGATAATTTATATGAGTAATTATTCCCACCATTATATTTACAATTTTCTCCGAGTAAACAAGCACTGACTCCAATTTTCATTATATAACCTCATTTTCTTTTCAAAGCAGCAAACATTTTCCTAATTCATAATATATTTTACCTCGAAATTTATGAAAAAAAATTAAAAAAAAGTTTTAATTATAAATTTTGATGGTATGATAAACTTATTAATTCATAAATGAAAAGAGGAGTTATTATGAAAGAACATAAAGGATTTACTGGCCAGCTTGGTTTTATCCTAGCTGCTGCTGGTTCTGCCGTTGGGGTAGGAAACCTTTGGCGTTTTCCTTACCTTGCTGCTAAGGACGGTGGTGGAGTTTTCCTTATAATATATTTGGTTTTAATTTTTACAGTTGGCTTTGCGCTTTTGACAACTGACCTTGCCATAGGCCGTAAAACCGGCAAAAGTGCTATATATGCCTACCAGTCAATGAATCCAAAATGGAAATTTTTAGGTGTATTTACTTTTTTTGTACCTGTAATAATTATGACCTATTATGCTGTTATAGGAGGATGGATTCTAAATTACATAAAATATTTTTTAAATGGCCAGATGACCCTAGCAGCTGATGATTCTTGTTTTTCAAACTTTATTTCTTCAAATGCTTCTGTGTACTGTAGTTTAATCTTTATGGTAACTACAGCTGTGATTGTTTTTGGCGGTGTTGAAAAAGGTATCGAAAGAGTTTCCAAAATTATCATGCCGATTCTTTTACTAATGGTCCTAGGAATCGCACTTTTCTCCCTAACCTTAAAATCAAGCGAAAGCAATGGTGAATTAAGGACAGGTCTTGAAGGTTTAGCTGTTTATTTAAAACCAGATTTCACCGGAATGACAGTTTCTAGATTTTTACAAATTTGCCTAGATGCTATGAGTCAGTTGTTTTTCTCACTTTCTGTTTCTATGGGAATTATGATTACCTATGGATCTTATGTGAAAAAAGAAGTTGACCTAGCAAAATCTGTTTCTGTAATCGAAATCATGGATACAGCCGTTGCCATGCTTGCAGGTGTAATGATAATTCCTGCTGTTTATGTATTTTTAGGTGTTGACGGCATGTCTGCAGGACCAGGACTTATGTTTATTTCCCTACCAAAGGTGTTTTTCCAAATGGGTTCTGCTGGTAGGATAATTGGCCTAATATTTTTCATCCTTGCAGGATTTGCTGCCCTAACTTCTTGTATTTCAGTACTTGAATCTATAGTTGCAAATACAATTGAAATATTAGGAACTAAAAGACAGTCAACAACCCTTGTCCTATCTGTAGTTTATCTAGTAGCAACAGCGGTCATTGCCCTCGGCTATAGCAAGTTTTATGTGGAAGTATCCCTACCAAATGGATCAACCGGCCAACTTCTTGAC
>NZ_CAUPHG010000093.1:0-5912 GCF_963510915.1 uncultured Anaerococcus sp.
TGGCAAATAGATTTAGAAATGAAAGAATAGAAATAAAACTAACTAAAGAAGAAAAGGAAATTTTTGAAAAGAAAATGAAACTTGCTAATTGCAAAACTATGTCCCACTTTCTTAGGAAAACACGCACAGCTGTAATCAATATTTCTCCGGCTTTTTCAATACCTTCTATTTCTCTACCCTATTCAGCCGGATAATCACAGTTAGATTTAACATATTCTTAACATTGGATTTTTCGTTCGTGTAATGCTAGCAGCCTTTTTACTTACCCTCACATGTCAAAGATCTGGCTGGGGCTTTCCAAATAGGAAATTTTTTCGCCAATAGTGGCCCTGAGGACGTGCCGGGTCTCCCGGTCCCCCTTCTTGGTGACAAAGACCAGGTCGTATCTATTATCATCCGGATCCACTCTTGTAACAGAAACCAGAACCACCCGGTCCAAGGTCGTCTCTCTTAGGGGGAAGTAGGGGTAGTCCCCATTGGCCACCATCGTCTCCAGTGCCTCCTGGGTCATGACTTCCTTAAAGGGGTCATAGAGGGCGGGCAGACCCTGGGCCGCTTCTTGGCTAGTTTCTAAGTCACCATCCAGGCTAAGAACCTGGCCTACCTGGCTAAGATCTTTCTCCAGCTGCCTCCAGTCCTCTTCCTTAAAGTCCAGCTGATCCAGGTAGAGCTGGGCAAAGTCTTGGGCCAGTGCTTGAGCCGGGTCTTTGGTCTCTTTGGGACCACAGGCCACCAGGGCCAGGACCAAAGCTAATAAACTAAATATAGATGCTCTTTTCATAACGTCTCCCCCTTACTAATGATCTCTATATTTTTCATCAAGAACTTCGTCTATTACTATTTTCTCAATAATATGAAACAGCTTTTCAATGTCTTTTCCTTGCTTTTTCAGCTTGCTTTTAATCCTTTTTAAATCTCGTCGTAAACTTTATTTTATACTTCAAGAGCTTTCCTCAGGTCATCCATATTATCATAGGATGTCACATTCGTGTCTTTAGCTATCTTTCTTCCTTCTTCAATCGCTTTTATGGTTTCATCACTTGGAACGTTAAATTTTAAATCAAAAGGAATGCCACTTTCTCTAATACTCGCCCTTAAAAATATATTAATGACTGTCGTCATATTTAAGCCTAAACTGGAGTAGATTTTTCCGCTGCTTCTTTTATTTCTTTATCTGTTCTTATATTCAAATTTGTTGTGGCCATTTCCTCATCTCCTATATGATTATGTTCGTGTATAATCAGCACGTTGTCATTATATGTTGCATATAAACTTCATTATCGTTCTTCTTCATTATCATACTCAAGTAAATCACCTGGTTGACAATCAAGCTCCTTACAGATGCTCGCTAAAGTATTAAATCTAATACCTTTGGCCTTTCCTGTTTTTAATATTGATAAATTTGCTTCGGTTATTCCTATCCTTCCTGCAAGCTCTTTCGATGTCATATTTTTCTTTTTTAAGACTTGATCTAGATTTATAATTATTTGATCCTTCATTTTCAAATTATACTTTCCGAATCTTCTTTTAAGGATTTTCCTGTATCAAATATAATCATTGATGAAAATGCTATAACCATAAAAATTATATTCGTTAAATAGTCCTTAATAGTTAAATTAAAAACACCGCTAATATTGTCCACTTTAAAATAATTGAAAACTAGCTTAGAAATAATTTGGCAAATTGTCAAAATAAGAATAGCTATTAAAATATTTTTCGAATATTTCGAGTTTAAATCTGAAAAATATTCTTTCTTTTCTAAATTCACTAAAATCTTCTCGAATTTATTCAATGAGAAACCAGCAACAATGAATATCATAACGGCACTTAAACATGAATAAATAATAAAAGAAAGAGAAACTTCTTGTAAATTAAATTGTTGAGATTCTACTAAATGTATTACATCATCTTTGAAAATTAGAGTTAATATACTCCCAAGCAATGTGAAGCCTGCTCCCAAATATGAAATATATCTTAAAATCTTAGATAATATAATCGCTATTTTGAAAATAAAACTCTTCATAACTTTTCCTTAGCACTTTCGCATTATCTTTTATCATTCGCATCTTTCAATTCTTGTACTTTATCTTTCAGGTCATTTAAATCTTCTTTAGAAAGTTCCCAAGTTAATGAAGATGGAATCATGGGCATTCCTACCATTGTAATATATGGATAGTTTTCATAAATATAAAAATCTATCTCTGTAGCTTTCTTATCTTTTCTCTTGCTGGTTAACATGAAGTGGTAAGACTCTATTGCATCATCTGGTATTTCTTTAAAATAATTGTCGAAGTTTTTATCATTAATATTTTCTACGCTCATTCCTGTTAAATTGCCAAAGTAGTCTAAAACTTCTTGTTCTTCTGTTTCAACAATTTTTTTATTGTTAGAATCAAATATTTCAATCTTTTCTTCTTTTTTACTTCTCGTTTGTTCTGTCATAGTATTTGGAATACAAGAAGTTAAAACTATAGAAAAAGCAAGAAGAATAGATATTATTAAAAACCTTTTTCTCATTATGATCCTCCCCATTGAATTATTGTAAAACGATAATTATCTTTGAATATTATTGTAAAACAATAATTATAGTTTGTCAATATCATTCGTGATGACTTAAAACTTATCAAAGTCTTCTTGTGTAGCTATTTCTTTGTATTTATATTCATCGTTATTCTTTTCTGTGAACATATCATTTACAAGTCCAATTGTTAATAGGGATAAATCAGAAACAGAAAGACCTAATTCTACAACCCTTAATAGAAACAAGGGTGTAGTCATTGGTCTTTCTGTTGGTCTTACTTTTTTTAGGAACTTCTTCCAATTTTTATATTAAGCCCCCGTTGTTCTTCCTAGTAAAAAAAAGACGGTGAAGATATCTTCTCCCCGTCTTTCCCTCGATTTACTCGTACCTTTTAGGGTGAATACTAAATTTAAAATGTTAATACTCTACCTACTAAAAACATATGAAAATAGTGTCTAGTTTTTTTAATGCTGTTAAATCAAATTAACATCGTTGGGTCTGATCCAAACCAAGTCTCTACACCTCTATCATGCTCATCACTAGATATAGGATCTTCGTATCCTACATCGTCAATCCATGAGATTGCAAAATAATATTTATCTGTTCTAGTTTCTTTTAATACCAGATAAGACAAGCCATCAGGTTTATATTCTATATCGTAATCATTTCTTGTTTCCATTGGCCTGCCTTCTACGTAACCCCAACATTCCCCATAAGCTCCTATGGATAACTTTCTTCTTTCTTCTCCATAAAAACCTATACATTCTAGCATCTCTCCACTTTCTATTTCTGATTTTAAGAATTGATTCGTCGTAATTTCACAAGTAATACTATATTCTTTACCCGTTGGTTTAGATGTAATTTCTATTAAGTACCGGCCTAATAAATTTGGACAACTTCTATCATTCGTACATTTTTTATATTCATAGCTTATTTCTTTATCATTAATTTTTATAGATATATCCCCAAAAGGAGTATTTAACCTTTTCAGATAAGCCTCCCATCGATATTGGCCAAAGTTAAAATACCATCAATCCCCTATTATCATAAGCTTACTTCATCGTTCTTACTCTTAACAATTGTATTTATTGCAAGGGTATCATACTGAATCAGCTTATCCCCAACTGGAAAAACATAGAATTCTTTTACTGGTGTTGCAGCCATCCCAATACAATAATCAATAAGCATGTTAAACTTCTATTGCTTCTTTTTACTACACCTCACCAGATTTGTTACATCCAACGTCTTGAAAAATGTAACCATTGGATTTGGAGCCTTCATCCACAATTCGTAAGCCGCTTCCCTTGTTGTCTCTTGCAGATTTATCTCTTTTGCCATCTTAACCTCCAATTTTTTCAGATTAACACCCACCGCACCAATCCTATATCGGACAATCGCCACAGTGTGGTGTGGCCGTACATATCTCGCCAAATCCACCGTTGCAAGGTCTTATTCCTGACCGAAGATTGTCACGATGTCATCGTCGCTGGCGTGATTGTTTCTAAAGTCAATTGCTGGATTTTGGAATACGGCAATTAGGCCAGACACCTTATCGACCAGTTCCTTGCCGGAGCCAAGTTCATCGGGATTGTTGAAGCTGACATCGAGAAAAAACTCTGAAGCTTGTTGTCCTCTAGAGTCTTCTGAATAATCCTATCCACCCGTTCGCCGACATCGCTCTTTCCCTTGGTGGCAATCAAATCCTAAAGGCACACCCTTGTGATAGTAAACTCAGCGAAAGGCTGACCCTTATATCTGTCGGACACATATTCGAAGAACAGATAGACAAGCACATAATCCTTGTACCCTTGCTGGTTCCAAACCATCTCTTAATTTATTGCAAGCCTCTCAAAGGAGTGCGTATAATTCCGATTTTTTCACAGCCATAACCTCTAAATATCTCCATTCTTAATTTGAATGCGCTTTTCCCGCTGGCAATCCACTCCCCCAGTTCCGATAGTTTGAACTTCCAAGCTTTGCCTACCTTCTTTAGCAGGATATCTTTGCCCTTGCTAATCCAGTCACGAATGGTGGCAGGCTGTACGTCAAGATACTCAGCCGTCTCTCTTGTACCGATTCATTTTTCTTCTTTAATTATTTCGCTCATTTGGGTTCTCCTCACTTACGAAAATGTGTACGCAATAGTCTAATGAACATTAGACCAGATAGCTTGTATTTTTTCCAACAGTTTGGGTGCTTTTATATCGTTTTGCGTGGCATCAAGGATAACTGACAATAGTTACATAGTCTCAATATCTCCAAAACCACCTTTGATAACATTTTTGTAGTCTTAATGAGGCAAAAAGCAGTTCTGAAGTTACAACTCTCTATTTTCCAGTATATTGTAAAATTTAATTTTAAAAATCGCACCATCTTTTCCATTTTTTCAAATATATCTCCATTGTTTGCCTCAACAATTGATTTTGCCATGGCAAGTCCTATGCCAAAGCCCTTAGAGTCAGGACTTTTGTAAATTCTTACTAATATTCTTACTCATAAGTCCCTCCTAGTCAAATCCTCTTATCAAATCAATGGGATCGATCTTTAAAATATTTTGTAAAGTTGTCTTGTAAATTAAAATATTTATACCATAAATCAAAATTCCAAAAGCAAGGAAATATTTATATTCAAAATAAGACAACAAAATTTTCATATCCAATGTTGGCGAAATTTTTGAAATTACAAATAAAGCAGCAAAACTTACTATTAAAACTATTGCCAGTGATTTAATTTCTTCTAATATAAAATCTCTTGTATATTTGTTTTTCAGTTCTTCCTCATCTATTCCACAAGACACTAAAGATCCAATTTCTTTTTTTCTTGCCATTAAACTTAAATTAATAGAAGAATATCCATTGGTTATATTTAAAATAAAAATTATACTTGCAATAGAAATTATCATAAGGCCAAAAGTTTTTACGTCTTTCATGCGATTTGCTTCTACATCTTTGCTTGTAGTTAAATTATAAGTTTCATTGTAAGCAATGGATGAATCTAATCTCTCTTTAACTTCATTCTTTATATCGTCTAACTTATTTTCATCAACTTTCATTGAAAGTTCGTAGGTGTTTCTTCTCAAGTCATTGTTGTTTTTTAAATAAAATTTATTCCATTCTTCTAAAAGTTTAAAGTATGTGTCAAAGTCAACATATAAATTCACATAAAAAGGTAGTCTTCTTTGCCTAAAGTCCTTTGTGTCATCAATTAATTTATCTACTTTGATTGAATAATTATAATTTTCATCTTCTGTTATGGAGTAATTTAAACTATCCATATTTTTAAAATATTTTGTTGTTTCTGATCCATCAATTGGTGCATTTGGATTGACTTGGACTTTATTTAATAGCAAAGCCTCTCCCTTTTTGCCACCTATCTTTTCAAAAGTTTCATC
>NZ_CAUPHG010000094.1:0-5843 GCF_963510915.1 uncultured Anaerococcus sp.
GGCCTGTATCTTTAGAAAACCTAGCAAACATAGACCCATTTATAAAAAGCATATGGGTCGATTTTGAGATAGGAAAAACTAAAAGTTTATTACCCACTCTCCCATCTTCTAAAAAATCTTCCTGATAATCACTGAGTTCTTCTTTTGTAAAATAATCTTGCCAATCAATTAGGTTTTCACTCCCCAAATCATCGGCATTTCCACTATGGCAAAAAAACAAATCTGGCATTTTTTTTGCCCCAGACTTGCCCGCCTGAGAATCTAAGAGTTCATCGCCAATTTCTGCTGAATTACTTGTCGCAGTAACATTTATAACAATTCCTTCCTTACGACCCACAGTTTCGTTAAAGTCATCAACGAGCTTATCCATAGGAGATGAAGCCTGTTCGCCATAAACGTGCCACATTGTAAGACTTACTGGTTCTTTTTTATTATTTAAAAGTATAACAATCAGGGTGATAATTATAAAAACAAATATAATTATAGCCAGCCTTTTGTATTTGCTCTTTTTCATAAAGTCCTCAATTCATAAAAAAAACATCTTCTCTATTTAAAACTAACATAGTTTTTTTACAATGTCAAGATAAGTTCATGTAGGAATTGGTTAAAATATTATCATTAATTCTAGTATACTTTAAATATTTTGTATCAAAAAAGATGAAATATCAAAATAGACTTCTCTATTCTAATCTTTCATCTTTATTCTTATTTGCCTATTGCATTTTCTCTGCCATAATAAAACAGGTATTGTTGGGCATAACCTGCAAGGTCTCCGAAGATTTCTCTAGCATAGTTATCTACTTGTTTTTTTGGTACTTCCTTGCCGATAAAAAGTGTCTCCATTACCCTTTTGATCCACACATCTACAGGGAAGGTCCCCCTCCTGTGGTAGGCAAAAAGCATGATGCAATCCGCAACCTTTGGGCCAATGCCTGGGAGCTCTTTTAATTTGTTGTGGAGGTCTTTGTCTGTGAGATTTTTTTCATCTTCAAAATTTAAATATCCATCTACAAAGGCCTTTGCAGTTTCAACTATCCTTACATCACGAAAACCAACCCTAGCATATTCCCTTAAATCTATTGGGTCAACTTTAGCGAGGACTTCAGGAGATGGGAAGGAATAATATTTTTCACCCATATATTCACCTAGGTATTCACCATACCTTTCTGAAATTATCCTTACAGCCTTTTTTATCCTTGGAATTTGGTTGTTTGCAGAAATGATAAAGGAAATTGTAGTTTCAAATAAGTCTTGGTTTAAAATCCTAATCCCATAACCATAGTCACAAGCCTTGCCTAGGATTTCTGATTCAGACAAAGCTTCCTTTATCATCCCATAATCTGTGCCTAGGTCAAAATAATCGTAAAAAATTTCGTAAAATTCATCCAGGCTTACATTTCTAATTAGAGTGTAGTCATCGCATTCAAGAAGGTTTATAATTTTTCCCAAAAATACAGCTGTGTATGAACCATCGTCGTTTTTTCTAAAATTAAAACATTGACCACATTCGAAAATATGGTCAACCTTAAAAGAGTCTTCCCTGAGGATAAGTCCTTGAGGAGACTCTTCTATATTTAATTTTCTCTTATCATCAGTAAGGTATCTCATTACTTAATCCTTACAGCGTGGATAGCAAGCCTTTGATCTTCATAATCATATTGGCAGGTTGATAGGGTTATTATTGAATCATGATCTGTAAAAGGCCTTGTTTCAAGATTTACTTCAGAATTTGACCTAAGCTTGTTAAAGTAAGGCACCTTATCACCACTATAGGTAAAATCCAAAGTCCTGTAGTCAGAACTAGATGGTGTACCATAGGCTGAAAAGATTAAATATTCCCTAAGACCTTCTTGGGTTGTTAGGTAGAGGGTCCTATTTTTTTCAGCAAATTCTTGCTTTCTGTATTGGTCAAGAGGAGTAAACATTGAGTTAATCTCCAAATGGTGACCGTATATAACAGAGTTGTCATCTGAAAAGTCTGGTGAATTATAAACATCCATAAAAATAGAACCAGCTATATCATATTCCTTGTTCAAGTCCTTTCTTAAATAAAATTCATTGTCAGGGCCTTGTAGGACAGGGTATTTAATTCCTGTTCCAGGAATTTCTATGATAGCTATTACATCTGAGTTTTGCTCTCTTAGTTTCTTTAGCAAAGTCAAGTGGATTTTTTCAAGTCTAGCTAGGGGATCTTTTATTTCTTCTGTAGGCACATTTCCGTATTCATTCTTATCGACATCTTCTTCTACTTGTTTTGATAGGTCTTGTATATATTTATTGTTTTTCATATTTGTCCAATAATCAAGTCCCCTCTTACCTAATATAGTAATGCAGGCTAGGATTATTAAAATTAGGACAAATCTAATTAATGCCATTATTTTTGATTTCATCTTACCACCTTTAAAAAGTTTAGTTTCATTAGTATAATATACCTTAACAACGCGTAAATAAAAGTATTTTTTATAAAAAAGGAGAAGCTATGAAAGATTACAAATTATATGTAGGAACTGTATGCAGATTTTGTAAAAAAGTTGAAAACTTTTGTGAAGAAAACAATATAGATATTCCCCTAGTAAATATAAATGAGGACCGCGATGCCATGCTTGAGCTTATGGAAAAGGGCGGTAAAAGGCAAGTTCCTTGCCTCTACCACGACGGCGAGTACCTCTATGAATCTGACGATATAATAAATTTTCTTAAAGAGAATTATAAATAAGGATAAATATGATTAAACTAATTGCATCAGATATTGATGAAACTTTAATAAGCAAAGAGCAGAAAGTACCAGAAAAAAATAAAGAAGCCATCAAAAAGGCGATTGAAAAAGGCATAATTGTAACACTAGCAACAGGCAGAGGCCCATACGAAATTTTTAATATACCAGAAGAAGCTGGTGTAATTGCTGACGATAGGTATATAATTTGTTGTAATGGAGCTGTTATAATGAATGTCAAAACTAAGGAAATACTGAATGTTGTTGACCTAGATTTTGAATATGCCAGAAATATTTTCGCTTACGCCTATGAAAATAAGCTCACCTTTTATCTATATACCCTAGATAAAAAATATGGCATAAACCTAACTAACGATACTATAGTTGCAGAAAAGCACATCAATATCCTTCAAACAGATAATATTGAGTTTCTAAAAGATGAAACTATTCTAAAGCTTATAATCAAAAATGAAGACATGAATTATCTCCAAGCTCTTGAGGTAGATGTGGCAAGACTTAGCAACTACGATCTTGAGATAAGCTATTCTTCAAATATGTATATGGAAATAAATGCCAAGGGAGTAAATAAGGCTGTTGCCTTAAAAAAAGTCTGCGACCTCTATGGGATAGACTTAAAAGATGTCCTAGCTATTGGCGATAACTACAACGACGTAGCCATGTTAGAAGAAGCAGGCAGGTCCGTGGCGGTAAAAAATGCAAGACTCCAAGTAAGAGAAACTGCCGACTATGTTACAAGCCTTGATAACAACAAGGGTGCAGT
Source organism: uncultured Anaerococcus sp. (assembly GCF_963510915.1). Lineage (GTDB taxonomy): Bacteria > Bacillota > Clostridia > Tissierellales > Peptoniphilaceae > Anaerococcus. The sequence continues at coordinate 3,495 of NZ_CAUPHG010000094.1, forward strand.
CGGAGAAGCAATTGAAAAATTTGTTTTAAACCTATAAAAATAAAGACTAAGTCCAGGGAAAATCTCCAAGGCTTAGTCTTTTTCTATTTTAATAATATTCTCTATTTGTCATATACCTATATCCAAAGTAAATAAGTCCTCCAACTATTATTACAGGTAGTAATTGAGCTAGGATTCCAAAAATAATTACTATCGGAAGAATAATCAAGCCACCAATTAGTAAAAATGGAAGACTAACAAGACCAATGGTAAGGCCCAAGACTCCTAAGATTAATTTAAAAAATAATTTAATAAGTGGGATGCCAATCATAATGGCTCCAATAATAAAAATTAAGGTCAACATATCTAACTCCTTTTGAGAATATTATACATATATTAATTCCTTGTGTCAATATCTTAATATTATTTTTATTTTTTGTTTATATCTTTAAGTCTAGTTGAGATTTATTCAAAATAAAAAAGGAGGCTAAGCCTCCTCTGATAATTATTGTCTTCTAGCAAGTTGACCATCAAGGATGTAGATTCCACCCCAATTGCCGTTGATTCTTTCAAGTCTTGTTACTATTTTACCTACTGTGTCTTCTTCTTCTACTTGTTCATCGATAAAGCCTTTGATGAATGAAAATACTCTAAGGTCTTCTTCTTTTGCAAGTTCTGCTATTTCATAAATTCTTCTTGAAACTTCTTTTTCGTGTGCAAGTGCAGCCTTAAATACATCAACTAGGCTTTCATAATCATATTGTGGTTCAGCTATAGCCTTATATCTTACATCATAGCCTACTTCTTGTAGGAAGCCTTTCATAGCTTCACCGTGCTCGATTTCTTCTTTAACTTGTTCATCAAACCAGTTGGTGAATCCATCAAGTTCAAGTCTATCTGTATAAGCAGCCATTGCCTTATAGATGTAGGCTGATTCATATTCAAAGTTCATTTGTTCATTTAATAAATCTAATACTTTACTCATTTATTTCTCCTTTTTCTAGCAAATCACCGTAAGGTATATATACTCCATATATATCTAGGTTTCTAGCTAATATCTCCTTTATTACTTGTGTTGTATCTTTAGAGTTTATTATGACTGTGAAGGTCTTATCCTTAATCAAAAATTCATCCTCAGCTATTATGCCTTTTGATTTTAGACCACAGAAAATCTCCATTGCCTCTTTCTTAGTGAATTTTTCATCTAATTGAAAGGTAAAAGGAAAAACTTTTGTGATTTCTTCTAAAGGATTTATTTTTTTTATTAAAAGTAAGTCTTTCATAGCCATCTCCTACTATTAAAGATACCCAGTTTTATAAAAACTTAACAATTATTTTCTTCCATTTCTTTTTTTGAGAAAATACAACCACAATATTCTTGCCTATAGATGCCATATTCCTTTGAATATTCTATTGATTTCTTGTAGCCATCCTTTTTCTTAAAATCAGCATAAAGATATTTAACACCATATTCTTTTTCAAGCTCTTCGCCTATTTCATTTAGCCACTGGGCATTTTTGTAAGGTGATATTGAAAGGGTTGTTGTAAAATAATCATAGGCTTCTTTTTTAGCTAGGCGGGCAGTTTGGGTAAGCCTTAGCTTGTAACAATCATAGCAAGCCTCACCAAACTCCTTATCGTCTTTTCTTTTTTTGGCAACTTCCTCAAAATCTTTGATGTCATTTATAGGAATAATTACTTTTCCATGAAAATCAGATTTTTCTGCAACAAGCTTTAAATTCTCCGCCCTTTTATCAAGCTCACTTCTAGGATAAATCATTGGGTTATAAAAATATAAATCCATATCAAAATATTCCCTAAGTCTCGCTATGACTTGAGTTGAACAAGGGCCACAGCATACTTGTAACAAAAGTCTAGGCCTTTTGCCTTCCTTATTTAATTTTTCGATGGTTTCTTCCATTATCTTATTGTAGTTAATTTTGTTCATAAAAACCTTTCAAGCAAAAAAATCGCAAGAATAAACATTCCTGCGATTTGTATATTATCTCTTTGAAAATTGTGAAGATTTTCTTGCCTTTTTGAGACCTGGTTTCTTTCTTTCCTTTTTACGTGAATCACGTGTTAGGAATCCTGCTCTCTTTAGGGCAATTCTTAGGTCAGGATTAGCTATGATTAAAGCTCTTGCGATTGCATGTCTAATAGCTCCTGCTTGACCATTAAATCCACCACCGTTTACATTAACGCTAATATCATAGCTTGTAAGATTTTCTGTTAATGTTAGTGGGCTTCTTACTACGATTTTTAGAGATTCAAAATCAAAATATTGATCTAACTCTTTTCCATTTACTATTATATTTCCAGATCCTGGTACCATTGTTACTCTTGCAACAGAGGTTTTTCTTCTACCAG
>NZ_CAUPHG010000095.1:0-5843 GCF_963510915.1 uncultured Anaerococcus sp.
CACTTTTATATGTCCCACTCCATATGTCGCAGCCCACCATGGTCGCTTTTGGATTTTTCTTTGCGCAAGCAATTGTAAGTGCACCGCTACCACATCCTACATCTAAACCCACGCCACCATCTGGGATCTTTACATAGTCGGCAGTCCCCTCTATTATGACTTTAGCGAGCTTTCTTTTACCCTTGTAATCAAAGCTCCTATATAAGATGCTAACCCACATAGTTATTAATAGGAGTATAAGGCATCCTATTCCTAGGATAATTCCCCAGACAATCCTTTGCCTTCCTTGAAGAATAAGGTCACTTACACCAAATAAGATGAATAAAATAAGACATACTAGACTTTCAATAATCTTAGCCTTCAACAATCTTTTAGGAAGCCAGTTTCCGTAATTAGGTTTTGTTTTCTTATCAAAAACATTGTATTCCCCGTCCTTGTGAAATGGAGTCATCTTACCAAAGATTGCACTCTTATCAATATGCTCAAAAATCTTTGCAGAATAAGGATGTATTCCACTATGTCCTGTGCAAACGTATTTTAAATCATAATCTTTTAATCTATCTCTTAGTTTAACTAAAGATTCTTTATTCTTCTTTGAATCTTGATTGAAAAAGTCAAAGAAAGCATAGCCACCATTTTCATTTATGGCAAGACAATCTCCGGAAATCAAAATCTTATCATCGACTATATATACGGTATGGCCTACCGTATGGCCGGGAACAGGAATTGCTTCCACCTTTATTCCGTCAATCTCAAAAATTGAAATATCTTTTATTGGAGTCCACCCTTGGGCGATTTTCACACAATTATGAAATATTGCCTTTCTGCGAATTTCTCTTGTCATATACTTCTCTTCATTAGCGCCCATGTAGACATGGGCATTTGGGAAAATATTTCTGCCTCTTACATCAATTCCTCCGGCATGATCAACATCTAAATGTGTTAAAAATAAATGCTCAATATTATCCGGATTTATTTTTGTTTTCTCAAATTCCCTATCTATATTGTCGTAGTTGATGTGTCCACTATCAAAAGCGATGGTTTTACCATTTTTCGTATAGAACCATAGGTTGACATCATACTCTCTAATAACACTTATTCCATCCATCAAAATGCCAGTATCTTCTGGCTTGCAGTAATATTTCCCACGCATGGTAATAGGTTTTATTTTATCATCAAAAAAATATAAAAGTTTCATAGCTTTTCTCCTAAAAATTTTTTATCTAAAGCTAATAAGTAAAGATAAGTAGTAGACAAAATATATTAAGTTGAACCAACCTCCGCAAATAATCATATGCAAACCCTATGGCAATCTCTACGTAAAAGGAGTAAATATCAAAAGAAATATAGATGTGAATAGGGCTTGCCATCATAATCATTAGGATCATAATATAAGGTCATATCCCCCAAAAACATCAAAAATGAACCCAAAAGACCAATTAATATAGTCTTGTATAAAGTCATAAATAAACACCTTCTTTCACTTAGATGATATTTATTATCAATTTAATTATACCCTTTGTTTTTTAGATTTTTTCTAATTTTGCCATCAAAAAACCACCCCGTTTTAAAAAACGGAGTGGTTTTGATTTTCTCTTAAATTCTTTCTAAAAGTTCTATTAAGAATTCAAAGTTATTTGCTATTGATTTTATGTTTACTCTTTCTTCTGGGCTGTGGGCACCCTCAATTTCTGGGCCGAAGGAGATCATTTCGGTATCTTTTAGAGTTTTCTTGAAAAGGCCACATTCAAGTCCGCCGTGGGTGGTGGCGATTTGCATTTCATCTCCGTGAACATCTTTCCAAACTTCTTTGGCAAGATCAATTATCGGGCTGTCTTCTCTTTGCCAACCTGAATATTCACTGGTGATTTCTGCCCTAGCTCCGAATCTTTCTACTATTTTCTTTGAAATAGCAGCCTTGTAGAATTTTTGGGAGTCGATTTCTGACCTAAACATTGAAGATATCCAAATTACTTCGTTCCTATCTTCGATTAGACCAAGGTTTGAACTTGTTACAATTGAATCGCCAACTTTTTTATAAAGGCCGTCTGGGATTACAAATAAGAGGTCGACTATGTTTTTAGATAAGTCTTTTGTTAGGACTTCTCCATCAAATGACGCTTCTTTCACCCAAATTTCTCCCTTTGGATCAACATCTTTGTATTCATTTTTAACTTGAGCTATTCTTTCTTCAATGACTTTAATTGCTTCTGATTTATTAGGAACTGCAACTACTGCTCTAGCTGCTGATGCGATTGCATTTCTCTTTACTCCGCCGGAAATTGTAGCGATTTGTAGGCCCTCTATTCCTTCTAAAAGTCTTCCAAGCGTTTTATTGGCATTTAATCTAAATTCGTCAATTTCCATACCTGAGTGACCGCCTGCAAAACCCTTTAGATTAACTTCAATAAAGTCTCCGTCTGCTTTTTCGTATTTTTTATCAAATTCGATTTCTAGGTCAAGTCCACCTGCACATCCTACTGTAAGAATGCCCTCTTCTTCAGAATCGATATTTACAAGGTATTTGGCTGTAATTTGAGAAAGGTCAAGTCTACCAGCCCCTCCCATAGAAGTTTCTTCTTCGGTTGTAATAATAGCTTCAATTGGGCCATGCTTTAGGCTATTGTCATCTAAAACTGCCAAAATAAAGGCAACACCAATTCCATCGTCAGCGCCAAGAGTTGTGCCGTCTGCTGTAATCCAACCGTCTTCTTCTAATAATTTGATAGGGTCTTTTGCAAAATCATGATTAGAATCCTCAACCTTAACACAGACCATGTCCATATGGCCTTGGAGAGCAACTATTGCATGATCTTCGTAACCAGCGCTTGCTGGTTTTCTAATAATTACATTTAAAGCCTCGTCTTGAGCGACTTCTAAATTTCTTTCTTTAGCAAAATTTACCAAAAAGTCTGAAACTTCTTTTTCATTACCAGACTCTCTAGGAATTTTTGCAAGTTCCTTAAAATATTTTAAAACTTGATCAGAGTAATTCATTTTTATCTCCTTATCTCTTTTATAAGCTCATTTTTGGCATCAAGATTTTTTTCAAAATCCTGGTAATAGTCCCTAAGATTTCTTGGATTTCTAAATTTTTTTCCAGAGATCATTTTGGAATTGGCATTCATGCCGAGGCCAATAATCGAGCCAATTTCTTCATTTATGATTACATTATACCTCTGAGCTGTATTATTTCTTTGGTAGCCGACGTTTTCTAGATTGGAAATTATATTTTTTTGCCTATACAAATAATAGGGTTCATATCCATTTTTGCCTGTAAACTCTCCTACATTTTCAGCTATTTTTAGGGAATCCTCCCTCTGACCAGTTTTTCCTTTTTCATTGTATTTTGAACCAGCTTTTATGGCGAGAGCATGGAAGGTTATATTATCTGGAAGGAGGTCTTTTAAAATCGTAAAATTTTTGGAAAAATCATCCGCACTTTCTCCCTCAAGACCCACTATAAAGTCCATATTTACAAGTAACCCCAAGTCCTTAGTCTGTTTATAAATATCCAAAAAATGGTCCATATTAATATCCCTATTTAATTTTTTCAAAACCTCCCTATTAAAGGTCTGAGGATTTAGGGAAATTCTTGAAACCCCACCCGCCTTTAGGATTTCTAATTTTTCACCATCCAGTGTATCTTCTCTGCCAGCTTCGAAGGTAAATTCCTTGTAGGAAAATTTCTTATTTATGCCTGCTAGGATTTTTTCGATTTGAGTGTCTGTCAAATAGGAAGGAGTTCCGCCTCCGATGTAGATGGAATCAAGCTTTTCCAGCAAGTTTACCCCTTCAATTTCCCTTATAAGATAGTCCACATATGTCCCCTTATCATGGTGGGCACCAATCAAAGTCGGATAGGAACAATAATCGCACCTGGTCGGGCAGAATGGGATGTTTATATAAAGGCTAAAATCGTCTAGACAAATATCTAGTCTTGACTGGTTTTCGTAGGTTTTCCCCAAAAGTCCTAGCTTTTCATCTGACAATTTATAAATATTTTTAATTTCCTCAAGGCTCTTATTTTTCAAAAGTTTTGAAGGTTTTGAGCCCGTAAGGGTTCCCCAAGGCGACTTGTAACCTGTTTTTTCTGCCAAAAAGTCATAGAGGATGACTTTTAATTCTTGGTTGCTTGTGTAGAAAAAATCCCTCCCAGAAATATTTACCAAGTCATTTTTAATTCTAATTTCAGCAAGCATTTCATCCCTTATAAAATTAATTTCCTCGTGATCAAGGAAAATATTTAGAATATCATAGGCGATTTTTCTTTTATTTTCATTTTCAAGATATATTTTCATCTTGCCCCCCAATTTTACAAGCAAAAAAGGGCCTAAGCCCTTTTTTATTCTGCCTTCAAAAAATTTTTTGCCCAATTCCTATCTATCAAATAGTTCATGTCTTTTTTTATCAAATCTCCATAATTATTCACGATTGTATCATAAAGTATATCAGAAAATTCTAATTTAAGTCCCACACTTAAAACCGTTTTTAAATGAAATTCCTTATCTTTTGTGAATATAAAGTCCTTAATCTGACAAGGATCATAAGAAAAATCCTCGCTGTTTATTAGGAAATATTTCATAAGCTCAACTACCTTATCATCCAAACCAGATTCAAAAATAGCAATTTTTTCCCTCAAAGCTTGGTAATCATAGGTGATTCTTAGGGTACGCTTAATAAGTTCATCTTTACGAGCCGCTCCAATAAGGCCTAGCCCGGTCGAAAAAGCAAGCCTTGCCTTCCTATCCACAAAGGCAGGGTCATTTACAAGCATAAATAGATTTGCCTCATCTGTATAGGCAAAGCGGTAGTTTAGAACAAATTTATTTCCACATTCAGGGCAAGTTAGGTTTGCAAAATTACCTGCTATGATTTCTTCCCTATCAGCACCCAAGGCAAATATAGCCGTTGGTAGACTTTCTTCAAATTTGTGACCGCACTTAGGGCAGGCTATTTTAAATACTTTTTCTCTTTTTTCCATCTCATACCTTTCTCTTTTTTAAGCTTATATTATACTTACCCAAAAACTCAGGTTAATCTTCAAATTTTACAGCTTTTAGAAGAGGAATAGCTAAGATTGTTGCTACAATTACCGATATAACTGCATTTACCATTGATACGGAACCTTTTTGGATGACTTCTGCCATGGTCGCTTCCATAGTTAGACCAAGAACCATCCTATTTTTTATAAAGGTCTTTCCTAGATATAAAATTACATAGGTAATTTGTCCTAAGGCTCCTGCAAGAACTAGCTTTGGAGTATTTACAAGCTTATCTCTTTTTTTGTAAAGAATTCCTGCCACAAAAGCCATAGCGAACTTGGTGATGAAGGTGATTGGTGCACTTGTAAAATATACCGGATCAAATAAATCAAAAAGTGCAGAACCAACTCCAGCTGAGATACCACCGTAAACTGGCCCTAATAAAAGACCGCCAAGTAGGCAAAATACGTTTCCTAAGTGGAACCTTGTTTGACCAAGAGGGGTTACTATAGGGATTTGGAAAAATCTTGAAAATATGTACACAAGAGCTGCAAAAAGCGCCATATATACGAGTTTTTGTGTGCTTATTTTTTTCATTCTAACTCCTTTTTTATTATGTAACATTACGTCCTAATTAGTATACCCCAAATAAGAAATTTGTGATAATTTTATCCAAACAAAATATTGATAAATTTTCAAACCAATCCTAATACATATAAAACCATTATTAAGCCCAAATAATTTTACAACTTATTATATAAGGCAACAAAAAGGGGCTGTTGCAGAATGAATAAATCGTCCCAATATCATCATAGGGTCTCAATGAGCCGACGGGCTATTTTCTCGTGAAGTTTCGCC
>NZ_CAUPHG010000096.1:0-5796 GCF_963510915.1 uncultured Anaerococcus sp.
TGTATTAGAAACAGAAATTACTCCATTATTCTTTTCAACAATTGTCTTCGCCATAGCAAGACCTATACCAAATCCCTTTGAGTCTGGTGTTTTATAAAAACGCTTAAATATTTTTTTAATAGAATCTTTATCAATTCCCCCTCCGTGATCTTCAATGATTAAGCTTGTATAGAGGGGATTTTTGTATGATGAAACCTTGATTTTATCACAAGAAGGTCTATTATCTGCATTTTTTAAAATATTAATGATGGCTTCTGTTAGCCAATAAAAATCCCCGAAAATACTATTTTCTTTTAAGTTGTTTTCTATTTTTACACTTGTAGATCTTTTTATATCTAAGGTATCTAAAGCATAGGCTACCAATTCATCAAGACAAATTTTTTCTTTTTTCATTAAGTCTTTATTAGCATCAAGGCTTGATAATTTAAGCAAAATATCCGACAAAGAATTTAACCTTTGAATTTGCCTTTTTAAGATTCCTAAATCTTCATTATCTGGATAATCAATTTCCAAATTTTCTACAGAAAAAACCATAGATGTGATTGGAGTTTTTATCTGATGGGCAATATCTTCTAGGTATTCTATTTGCTTTTCACTATTTTTGCTGGTAGTTTCCTTAGCTTCAAGAATTTCTATAAAAAGCTTATAAATCTTATCTTCTAATATTGAAAAATCATCTTGCTTCATAGGGATTTTAAATTCTTGATTTTTCATATTTTCTATCAAATCTATAAGCTCATTTATTCTCTTTTTCTTTTTCGATTCCAAAAAATAATAAAGAAATCCTAAGCTTATTATCCAAAATATATAAACCATTTAGTCCATCCTATATCCGATTCCTCTAACAGTTGAAATAACTTCCTTATCAAGTTTCTCCCTAATCCTCTTAATAGTCGATGTAAGAGTATTATCATTAACAAACTTATCCCTGTCTTCCCAGAACATTTCAAGAAGCTGACACCTTGTATAAACTCTGTGGGGATTTTTAATAAATAAAAGTAAAATTTCATACTCAAGTGGAGTTAAGTCTATATTTACTCCTTTAAAATAAACTTTTGACTCGTTTAAATCTATTTTTATATCTTTATAAGAAATAATTTTATCTTGTGATATAGGCAGAGTCCTTAAAACTGCATCGATTCTCGCTCTTAATATAGCAAGGGAAAATGGCTTTGTTAGGTAATCATCAGCTCCTTGATCAAGGGCCGCAATTATAAAATCCTCATCGTTTTTAACTGTAGTTACAACAACTCTTATGTCCTTATCCTTTAACTTTTCTATCAAATCTTGCCCCTCCTTGTCAGGAAGGTTTATATCCAAAAGCGCCACATCAATATCAACACTCATCTTGTAAATAGCTTCATAAAAAGATCCTGCGAGCTCAACATCATAACCATTTTTGGACAAATATCTTTTCATCTGTAATGCTATATCTTGGTTATCTTCTATAATTAAAATTCTTTTCATTTGCTTCCTCATTTTAAATTATTAGTTTCAATATACCCTTATTAATTTTTAAAGAAAAACACCTATTGTTTAATAGGTGTCTTACTAAAACTTATGATAGAAGCATGCTGAGTCTTCTAGGTCCCATGCTCCTTGGCTTTTATAAAAATTATAAGCGGGAGAATTTCTTAAAGTTGTAAAAAATGCTCCACTTACTCCCTTTTCCTTTAATTGATTAATTGTAGTTCTGTAAAGTTTCTTTGCAAGTCCTTTTCTCCTGTATTTTTCAGATACAAAAAACTCATCAATATAATAGGTAGTTTCTGTAGCATATCTTCTTATATGTCCCAGTATGACACCTATTATTTCATCACGATCAACTATAAGATTGCCATAAAAATCAGGAAAATCTAAAATATCAGATAAGGATTCCTTAGCAGTTTCTTCTGTCCATTTATCATTCCATGGTGGAGCGTTATAGACTTCTACCATTAAATTTGATAATTCTTTTAAATCAGCTTTTAAAATGTTTCTAATTTCCAAACAAATCACTTCCTTATATTTTTCGTCCTAAATGTTTTTAAAAAATTTTCTTAACATTTCATATTTCGATTTCCATAAAGTCTTTTATTTTTTTTGCATATAAGTCCGGATGTTCATGTAAGAATTGTCCATGACCCATATTTTTAAGCACTTCTACTTTTATTTGTGGCAAATATTTTTTTAAATTTTTTTCACTTTTTTCTGGAATCGGTTCTTCGCTTCCCCTTATAAATAAAACAGGATTTTGGTAATTTTTTAAACTTTCAGCAAATTTGTAATTGTAAATGTATTTACAAGCATTTTTTATTGTAGTTTCGCTGATTTTTGGATACATCATTTCAATAATGCTGGTATTATCCTTTCCCATGACCTTATCAAGTAAAATTTTGGGAATTGACTTGCCTTTTTTAATCATATTTGTTCCAATTATAAAAGCCAGAGTATAAGGTTGTGCCATAAATCCTAAGTCGACTGTTATTGGGGCATCTAAGATTATTTTTTGAACAGTAATATTAGCCCTAGATATTAAATCTACGGCTATTGTCCCTCCCATTGAGAAACCACAGATTCCATAAAGCTCACCATATAATTCTTTTCCTATATAATCTTCAATATCTTCAATTGTTTTTTTCATTGAAACTAAATTATTTAACTTAGATTCACAATGCCCATCAAGTTCACAAAAAATCACATAATAATCAGCAAAATATGGCAATAATTGCTTAAAACACAAGTCGGCTGTTGAGGCAAGACCGTGGATAAATAAAACTGACTTATTGGATTTTTTACCATAAGAAGTAAAGTTCATAATTGTACCCTCAAAACTAATTCATTTTTTATAAATTGTTATTTTTAAAACAAGGTTAAGATATATCCATCTATCAATGCAATCAAAAAGTACATGAACAAAGCTCGCATAAAAGCTTCTATATGTTTTCTTGGATTTTGATACAGACTTTTCTCTGGTATCTTTGATAATCTAACTCGTTTTGTATTTCTCCACCACAAGAGATCTATAACAAGAAGGTCAAAAATATTCAAACCTTCTCCTAAAATTAATAAAGCAGTAAAGTTTTGAAAGAATCCAGTCTGACGAACTTTCATTCCTATTAGCAAAAATAAGATAGAAAATATTATAAAATTTGCAACAAATGTCGAAGCTTTACTAGTTTCTCTAAATTTTTCCTGGTAGTCACCTATTTTTTTTATTTTTTCTTGGACCTCATCGGGGTAGGACATATAGTTTTTTAAATTTTTCTCATCAGTTCCTGTCCCCCAAAAACACAATCCAAAAAATATTAGACATAAAATAAATAAGAAAATAAAAATCATAAATTGTATCCACTCTCTCTTTTAATTTCCCTTTAGATCTTTATAAATCTTTTAAATTCAAGACTTCAATAATTCTATTATTTCATCTTGAGCATCTCTTCCTTCTTTAAAAAACCTCACAAGAGGATAGCAATGGCACATTCCATCACCAACAATTATCTCATATGGAGCTTTATACTTTTGCATTGCTTTTTTAAATTCTTCTGCAAAGGCATAGAGGCATTCATTACCACCATAATAAAAATAAGTTTTTGGGAAATCTGTGAAATCTCCCTTTGTTCCATCTAGCATATATTCTGGTAAATCTTCACCTCCCATCAAGATTTCTCTGGCAGTTTTAAGATATGTCGGCTCTATCATGATGTCTTTTGGGTTAAGTTTTTTTAATTTATCCCATATATCTTTGTTTTCATCTAGGTTTAAATCAGGAATTCCTCCCGGGGAGACTGATATTATTTTCCCTGGCATAGGAAGAGGTTTTCCTAAAGCATTATTTTGGAGAAATATTCCGATAGAAAGACATGCTCCTGAAGAAAATCCCAATACACTTATATTATAAGCTTCGTATGTTTCTGTCATTAACCTATAAGTTTCAAAACAAACTTCATAAGTCTTACTCACATTAACATCTTCTGAACATAGAGGATAAAACAAAAACCAGACGTCTTTATTAGTTTTTTCCATTATCCTTTCGGCCAAAGAAAAATCTATTTTATTCGGTTGGGTAATCATTCCCCCACCAAAAAGGTAAAGAACAGCGCCATCAGCCGGACTTTTATTTTTTTGATAAGTTATGAGCATAGAGCCCATCACATCCCTATCAAATAGAAAATAATTTCTCCTCCTAGCTCTCTTTTTTGCCTTATCAAGTTCAAACACTACTTTTGCATTTTCGCCTTTTGCATACTCTAGCATCTCTTCTTTGTTTTTTAAAAACATTTTTTTGATACCAAGAGCACTTACTATTCCAGCAGCTATTTTATAAGTTAGACTCATTTTCCACCTCTATTCACATAATAATAATTGTTTTCTGATACTAATTATTACTTTCATTATACCGTTCTTTTTTATTAGATTTACAAAAAAACTGGCTAATGAAATTTCAATCTCATAAGCCAGTGAAAAAAATATATTTCTATTTTTCGATTAAAGCAATTGTTTCTAAATGTCTAGAATTTGGGAATTGATCATAGATTTCGTAGTCTTTTATTTCGTAGCCTTTTTCTAGGAAAGTTTTTAAGTTTTCCATTTGAGTTTTTGGGTTACATGAGATATAAACAAATTTTTTACAATCAATATTTAAGATTTTTTCTAATGATGCTGGACTTATTCCAGCTCTTGGTGGGTCTAGGACTACTACGTCGTATTTACTTCCGACCTTTTCAATTTCTTCAAGAACATCCCCACACAAAAAGTTTACATTATCCAAACCATTTATCTTTGCATTTTCTCTTGCCTTTTCTACTGCTTCTTCAACTATCTCTATGCCGGTTGCACTCTTTGCAACGCTTGCCATTAGTTGAGTAATAGTGCCTGTTCCAGAATAAAGGTCAAGGACGTCCATTGTTTTATCTATTTCAGCTAGATCAAAGGCCTTTTGGTAGAGTTTTTCTGCTGTGAATACATTTGGCTGGAAGAAAGAAAATGGCGATATCCTAAATTCAAGTTCCATCATTTTTTCTGTTATATATTCTTTTCCATAAATAAGTTTTACTTCTTCAGGAATTACAGCATCTGCGACTGAATCGTTTAAGACATGGTAGACTGAGAAAATTTTCCCATCTAGATTTAAATCTAACAGCATATGTAAAAATAATCTCAATCTTATCTCATCAAAGCTATCTTCGCTTGTTGTGACAAGGATTATCATAATTTGCCCAGTGTGCATGGCCTTTCTAATCACAAGATGTCTTAATAGGCCTTCTTTGGCCATCTTATGGTAAAAATCTGTTTCTTTTTCCCTAAAATAAGCTTGGACCTTATTTCTTATGGTATTAAAGTCAGAATCTACGATATTGCAATTCTTACAATCTACAATTTCATAAAATCTTCTCTTTCTATGAAGACCTAAAACCAAAGGTCCGCCTTTCACTGAATCACCAAAGGTATATTCCATTTTGTTTCTATAACCACTTGTTATTGGTGACCTATTAATACTTATGTCTTTATTATATTCAATTCCGTACTCGTCAAAAAGATTTTTAATCATGCCGTGTTTTAGCATTAATTCTGTTTCATAGGCGAGTTTTTGGTAGGCACATCCACCACAAACACCTGCTTGTTTGCAATATTCCCTGGCATTTTCTAGTTTTGATTCTTCGAGTAGTTCTATGTACTTACCCTTTATCCTATCCTTATTTTTCTTACCAGCTTTTACCCTCACAGTTTGACCCAAGATTCCACCCTTGAATTCTACTTTTCTATCATTTTCATCAAAGCCAATCGAAATATTTGGATACTTCATTTGGGTGATTT
>NZ_CAUPHG010000097.1:0-5722 GCF_963510915.1 uncultured Anaerococcus sp.
GGGATAAGCTTAGTCAGATTATTCAAAACCTTGTGTCAAATGCTATCAAGGCCATAGGCAAGGATGGAGAAATAGATATCTATCTTAGAGAAAGCGAAAAAGAAATTACTATCAATGTAATCGATACTGGTATTGGCATCAAAGAAGATGACATACAAAGAATATTTGAAAGATTCTACAGGGTTGATGATTCTAGAAATACTAAGGAAAATGGCGTTGGCCTCGGCCTTGCCATCACAAAAAATTTCGTAGAAGCCCTATCTGGAAAAATTAAGGTGAAATCAAAACTTGGCGAAGGTAGTGATTTTGCGATAATATTTGAAAAAAATTACAGGATGACCAATGACAAGAAGAAAGAGAAATACTCTTAGAAGAAAAAGTGAAAATACTAATAGGATTAAAAGTACTATAGATAGCCAAATTAGGATTGTAAAAGACGACGACTCTCTTACACAAAGACAGAGAGCTAGAAGAAAGAGAGCTAGGAGAGAAAGAGAAAGAACCTACAGGAGACGTAGGTTGGCTCTAGCTTTTGTTGGTATTTTATTAATAATGATCCCAAGCTTTCTTGTCTATAAGAAACTAACTACCTATGCCAAAACAGGATATCCAGCCTTTAGAGATGAAGTCCTTGCTGACTTATCAACTACAGCCTTCATCTCCTCCACAGAAGGTAGGAGCCTAACTAGTGCGGAAAAAAGTTCTGACTTTGACATTCTCTATGAAACCATAGTCAAAAATTTTGCTATTGATCAGTCAAATACAGAATCTTTTGAGGAATTTACCAAAAGAAGCGATGAGTACAAGAAAAAAATCACTAGCTCTAAAACTGACCAAGATTTCTTTATGCTCCTAGGAGAATATGTAGGCCTACTAAACGACTCTTATACAAAAATTTTGGATAAGGATAGCTATACTGACTTGTTTGACTACTACAAAAACAAGACCGAGTCGCCAATGAAAGAAATTCTGGAAAATCCTCAAGTAGTCAACCGCTATAAGAGGATAATTAATGACAAAAATACAAACGAGTCATCTGTTGGTATAGAAAATGGATATGTTTTAAGAGTATCCCTACCAAGCCTCAAAGTAAACGAAATAGATAAAATTATTGATGACATAATAAAGTCAGTAACATCTGCTCCTGGTATTTCAACCATGATTATTGACCTATCAGACAATAATTCTCTTAATAATTTATTTGTAAATGACTTTGCCAAATACTTCATCCACCAAGATTATTCCGAGGAAGACTTTATATTCTATAGGGGCAATCTCATAGAAACCACCCTAAAAGCCATTAAGAATGATAAAAATTCAGCCTACCAGACAGCCTTTGTGAAAAATCCTGCCAGTAAATATAAGGAAGAAATAGAACATTTTAACCTAGATTCTTACTTATACTACGACCAAGTGTCTTTGAAAATCCAAAAAGACCAAACATTTACAGGAAGAAATATCTATATACTAACAAACTCAAATACAGCCAACGAAGCCATTAAACTAGCTTCAATCTTAAAAGATTCTTCGGATGCCTATGTGGTTAAAAATGCCCTAGACCCAAATCCAACAATTGAAGATAGGATTTATGACTTTCCTCCAAGTCTTTTTGTTCTAGGAC
The DNA here is from genome assembly GCF_963510915.1 of uncultured Anaerococcus sp. GTDB lineage: Bacteria > Bacillota > Clostridia > Tissierellales > Peptoniphilaceae > Anaerococcus. The sequence goes on from NZ_CAUPHG010000097.1 coordinate 1,622, forward strand.
ATTCAGGACTCATAATTTCCTTAAATACAGCTAGGTCAGAAAAACCAAACAGGTATCTTGACTACGACCAAAGAATAAATTCTAAATACCCAATTTCATCTATGCTTTCTATTATTGGATGAAATTTAAAAAGAAATAGACCCATGACGGGTCTATTTTTATGCTTATCTATAATTTTTTATAGCGAATTCTTCGCCTTTTCTACCGGCTATAGCTGAGATTGCAAGGGCTGCTATTAGGCCTAGGAAGGTTAAAACTGATCCGATAGATACAGCGTTTGATGCCTTGTCAGCACCTTTTTTAGCCTTATCTAATTTTTCATCAGCTGTTACTTTAGCTTCTTTAGCAAGCTCATTAATCTTATCAGAAGCTTGATTTATTGATTGGCTTGTTTTTACAGCTGCCTTATCAAATTCTTCGTAGATATTTTTGCCAATTTCCTTGGCTTCAGTTAGGTTTGTATTTTCTGCTACCGCATTTGCTATAGCATCTTCGTTTGCTGCATTTACGATTTTTTCAGCTTTCTTAGAAAGTGACTTGGTTAGCTTATCAATTTCAGAACTAGCACTTTCTGGGTTTAAGGCAATAGTCTTAACTGCTGCTGCAATTTCATCCTTGCTTTCCTTTACTTGACCTTTAAGGTAGTCTGGTTTTAATTCCTCAACATCTGTATCTTCTAGATATTTCTCAAGGTCAGCTTCTAGGTCTTTTGTATCAACTGCTTCCATACCTTCACTAACCTTATCAATAGCTTGGCTCATAGTTAAGCTTGTTACTTCTCCTGCACCGCTTAGGGCAGATCCTGCAATATTTGCAGCCCCACCTGCCACAGCTCCTACTGTTTGACCTGCAATACCGAGAGTTGTTGCTACTGCATTAAATACAAGGGTGAAAAGTAGTAAAACTGTAACTGCCCATGTGATTGCTCCATGAAGTAAACCAGTTGACCTTGCAGCATAGCCTGCTACAAAACCACCTGCACAAAATGAAATTATTAATGTAATTGCTGTCCAAAGGCCAGTGAAAAATCCGATTCCTGCAAAGGGATTAGCTGATGTTGCTGAAAAAATTCCAAAGCCTAGGGCTGCTGTTAAAAGGCTTAGAACAGTAAATACTGCTGCACCCGAAACTGCTCCAGCTATGATAGAACCCCATGATAGGTTTCTACCAGCATCAAGTCTTCCTTCTCTATCGATAGGGATTTCCCTTCTTCTCTCTTGGCGACTTCTTCTTACTTTTTCGCCTTGGTTTTGATTATTAATGTCGGTCATTATTCCTCCTTATTCATCTTTCGTTTTAACAATGTAGGGCTATTATACCGGACTCTAATATAAATCAAAGTTTTAATTGATATCCTTTAAAAAGTTTGCTTGAAATTAATATTATCTCTAAGTATCTCTTCCACCATATCCCTACCCCTCTGCATCTTTTTTATATTTTTTATATCGAGGATAATTACATCTTCATTTAATAGTCTATCCTTATCCTCATCTGTTAGGTAAGTTGAATTAATAATTAAAACAGGAATTAAGCCTTTGACAGCTCCTCTAAAATCCTTAATCATATTAGATATTTCTTTTTTTGATAGCTTCTGGCCATATTCATAGTTTCTAATTTCAAGGGCAAATCTATTATTATTCTTTTTGGCATAGAGGTCAAAACGGTGGCTTCTTTGGTATTCCTCTTGGTAGGGCTCAACTTTGTATCCAGCCCTCCTAAAAGCATCTGAAATAAATTCTTGACTTGAAAAGTCAAAGTGAATTTTCCTAAGGGCTCTCAAGAGACCTTCTGGGTAGATTTTAAAAATCCCCCTATTTTCAACCTTATTTTCCGCTAGTCTTTTGATATCAAAACCAACAAGCAAACCCTCAACCACATTGAAATTCCCGTGGGCAATGGCGTTTCTAATATGCCTTAAAAGGCTCATGGTTTTTGTCTCTCCATCCGCCAAGGTCATCACAATTTTTTGATCATTTAGGCAAATTCCTTCCCTAAAATCATCCACAATTGAATTTTTAATGGCATCGGTAAAAAGCACATCTACGTCCCTAAGCTTCATAGCAGCCATTAATTCCTCAAAAACATAGTCATCGTATTCTAAATTTGTAAGGAGGTCTTCTTTTTTTGCCTGCTCAGAATTAATATTTGGCACATACCACAAGAGGTATTTAATGGCCTCATCAAGGTTGGGATCAAGCCTAATAGGCACATCTTCGTGCTTTATCTGATATATTATTTTTCTCTTACACTTTTGAAGCTCAAACTTCTTACTTAATTCCATAATATCCCTTTAGTTCAAATTCATCTTTCCTATAGCAAAACACTTAAAAACTCAATGGAAAATATCAATAGCCCCTCATAGTCAAAATACTTCCCTGTAGGGTTTTAAAATCATAGATTCTCCTTAGAGTCTTAGACCAATTACAAAGTTTCCGTCCCTATTTTCGACCACTTCTATATCTATGGCAAGGTCTTTGGCATAAAGCTTTGCCAGATAAAGACCCATACCAGTTGACTTGTGAATCTTATCAACTTCTCCTGTGAAGGCCTTTTCAAATATAAAGGCGAGGTCCTGGTCGGCAACCTTTGGCCCGTTGTTTCCTATATAAAGATTTTTACCCTTATTGGTGATATTTATAACGCCATCACAGTATTTAATGGCATTTGAAATAATCTGGGAAATGATAAATATTAGGGTGTTTTTATCTGTAAAGACTTTGACCTCTGACACATCTTCCTTAATTATAATCCCCTCTTCTGCAATCAATGGATAATAGGACTTAATGGCTTCGTCTAGACATCCTCTAAGGATGACATCTTCCATCTTGTAATCTTTTTTGTTGGCATCGACTCTTGCGTAGTAAAGAATTTGATTGATATAATTTTCTATATTTGTGTTGGCAAGACTAAGCTTATCGAGAATTTCCCTGTTAAAGTCATTTTTGTGGTTTTCTAAAAATAAATTTGCAAAGGCTAGGGGAGTTTTTATCTCATGGGCCCACATTTCTATAAATTCCCTGTATGAAATGAGTTTAGATCTAGCCTCTTCCAGCCTCTTATCCTTTATTTTTATTGCCAACTGATAGTCATCAAAGATTTTCTTATAGTCATCTCCAAATTCTCCCACTAGGGCATCTTTGGCTAAAAATGAATTCTTTATAAGAAATTCTTCAAGAAGTTCTATTCTTTTTTTATTTCTTTTCCTTATGGTCCTTAGGATAAAAACTAAAGCCAAGATGGTAAATAAAAGAATAAATATTATGAAGTTATTAATTAAAGTTGGTCCAATTAAGTGTATTAAAAAAATAAAGCAAATATCTAAGGCTAAAAAGGCCACTATCCAAAGAAGTCCGTCTTTAAATGTACTATTCATCGCAAACTCCAAGTCCGTATCCCTTGCCCCTCTTGTTGTAGATATTGTATGACCCAAGGTTCTTTAGTTTTTTTCTTAATCTGGTAATATTTACCTGGAGGATATTTTCGTCTATATAAATTGTTGACCACACAGCCTCTAAGAGGTCGTCTTTTGTGACAATTTCCGGATAAGATTCCATAAGCTTTTTGATTATATCCGCTTCTGTCTGAGTGAGAATTAAATATGAATCCTTGTAGGAAAGCTTTGATGTTGACAATTCAAGGCTCAAATCCCCAACACTTATTATATCCTGAAAATGATCAAACAAATTCAGAAGTTTTTCCATTCTTAAAATTAATCTCCTTGTATCAACTGGTTTGGCAAGATATTCATCAGCACCTATTTCAAGCCCCTTGATTTCATCTTCTATACCTATTCTTGAAGTAAGCATTAGGATTGGAATATTTGATTTTTCTTTTATGCTCTTACAAATATCAAAACCAGATATGCCTGGCAGGTTTATATCCAAAATCACAAGGTCAGGCCTTGTTTCAAGAGCAAAATCACTAGCCTTCAAGAAATCATTTACAGTACCTACCTCATATCCCTTATTTTCCAAAAATTCCCTTAGTTCATTTAAGAGGTTTCTGTCATCTTCAATTATTAAAATCTTCTTCATAATTAACAATCCTTTCGTAGCTGACCCTTATGATAAACCTCAAAAATATGCCCATCAATATTAAGAG
>NZ_CAUPHG010000098.1:0-5716 GCF_963510915.1 uncultured Anaerococcus sp.
GTTGGAAGATACAAGCTCTGTTCTTGCCATTATCAATACTGGCAAGGCCTATGCATCAATGGACGCTTTGCTCGAAAACTTAAACCTTGTAATAGTTGTAATCACCTTGATTTCATCTGTTCTTGCAAGTGTAGTATTATATAATATTACAGATATAAATGTGAGTGAAAGAAAAAGAGAACTTGCTACTATAAAAGTTTTGGGATTTTTCCCTAAGGAAGTGACTTCCTATATATATAGGGAGATATTTATCTTGACCCTAATTGGAATTGTTTTGGGATTTGGTCTTGGTTATGGAATGTTTAGGTATATAATTGCTTTGGTTGCTCCAAGAAATATTATGCTTGCTTATAAGCTTCATCCACTTAGCTTTATAGTGTCAGCAACTATAACCTTGGGATTATCAATAATAATGTTAGGTCATGTTCATAAAAAATTAAAGAAAATTGATATGGCAGAGGCTATGTCAAGTGGCGAGTAATAAAGGGCGGGAGACCGTCTTTTATTATGGGAAAACTAGATAAAAAGATTAATTTCGTTATAATCATTAAAGAGGTGAAATATGAAAATTATTTTTGTAAGACATGGCCTTACTAGGGCAAATATAGATAAAAAATATTCGACACCTGATACTAGGCTTGAAGAATCGGGTTTATATATACTTGATAGGACAAAAGAACTCTTGAAAAATTACCAAATTGACGAAGTTTTTACTTCTGGTTTAATAAGGAGCCAAGAAACAGCAAAAATCTTAGGTTATAAAGATTTTACTATAGATCCAAGAATAAATGAAATGGACTTTGGAGACTTTAAGGGCCAAAGTATATTCGATGTCAGAGAAAATCATAAGGAATTTTTCTTAAAAGAAAAAGAAGCCTACTTTGATTTTCCTTATCCAAATGGTGAATCAAGAAAAGATGTGATTACAAGGCTTGGTTCATTTTTGGATGAAAAAGCCAAGGAAGATAAAAACATCCTTGCCATAAGTCACGGTATTGCTATAAGGTCAACTCTCTTTTGGATTTTAAAAGACTTAGCTAATTGGCATTATTTTTGGATAGATAATGGATCACTTACAGTTTATAATATAAGTGATAATAAAAAATTAATAGAAAGTGTAAATCTAAAATGAAATTTATCCATCTGGCTGATTGTCATCTTGGAGATAGGTTTGATTTTAAAAGTGGGCTTTCAAACCAGATTAGAGAAAATAATAAAAAATCTTTGGAAAATATCTTATCAAAAAATAAGGATGTGGATTTTTTATTAATAGCAGGTGACCTATATGAAAGGTCTTTATTCACCCTTAGAGATTATAAGGAACTTTTTGAAATACTAGGTGATTTCGGAAAAGATATTTATTATGTAGTAGGCAACCACGACTACATCGGGGATGGTAATGAAGCCATTTTAAAAATGAAACCTGCCAATCTTCACATATTTACTGATGAGAGTCTTGAGTATTATGAAAAAAATAATACAAGGATTTATGGTTTATCTTATAGGGATAGGATTTATAATGGTAATTTTCCCTATGATATAGGCTTGGATTCTGATTATTTTAATATTTTGCTTGTCCATTCTACTATTAATAATCCAGAATCTCCTTATTTAAATTTAAATCTTAATAAATTAAAGAACATGAGCTTTGACTATGTTGCCCTAGGTCACATTCATAAATGGGAAGACTTTGGAAATAATATTTACTATGCAGGCGCTATAGAACCAAGTGATTTTTCTGACCTTTATGATTATGGTTATATACTTTATGATGAAGGAGATATTGCTCATATTGATTCATCTATAATGAAATTTTATGATATAAGTCTAAGTTTGGATGATTTTAAAGATGAAAATGAAATGCTTATCTATTTGAATAATAAACTAAAAATTGATAAGGAAAACTATTTAAGATTAAGAGTTGATAGAAAGGTTAATTTGAAAAAAATAAAAGACGAGATAGGGACAAGCCATCTTGAAATAAAGGTGACCGAAGAAAACTCTCTTTTTGATTTAGTTAATTTATACCCAAACTCTTTATTAGAAAAGTATAAGAATAAATTTCCTGAAAAACTATCGGATATAGAAAAAAGAGCTCTAGAATTAGGCATAGATGCAATCTATAGGAGTAGGGATGACTAGGATTTTTATAGAAGAATTAAATATCAAATCCTTTGGTAAATTTCAAAATAAAATAATTAAACTAGATCCTAACTTTAACTTGATTTATGGTCTTAATGAATCGGGAAAAACTACTATAAAAAATTTTATAGAAGGAATGTTCTACGGTTTTGATGAGGGCAGAGTTAGGATAAGTTTTTCAAATAAAAGGGAAATTTATAGGCCAAAGGCATCTTATATCTATGCTGGCGAAATGAAAATAAGAAAAAACGGTAAATTATATTTACTTTTTAGGGATTTTGATAGCGGGGAATATAGGATAGGTAATTTAACTGATAACAAAGAAATTGGCTTAACGAAGTCCGACTTAAACGCTCCTGGTAAATTTTTTCTAGGAGTAGATTATGATATATATAAGTCCTATATTTCATCGGAACAAATTCAAGAGATTAGTTCAGATAGTAAAAAGAAAATCTTAGAAAAAATTTCTGCATCAGATATAGATTATAATTTTTCTGTTAAGAATTCTTGTGCAATTTTAGATAATAGACTAAAGGAAATTGGAACAGATAGGGCCTATACTAAGCCTTATTACAAGACAAAAGAAAATATAGAAAATTTAGAAGAAAAAATTAGCGAAATTGATAGGCTTAAAAAAGATTATTATATGTCTTTTGAAAAATTAGAAGATGAAAAAAATGTTATTGCGAGTATAGAAGATAAATACCAAGAAAAAAAGAAAATTAATCAACTATATCAGCAAAAAAGATCTGATGAAAATTTCAAATCCTATAGGAAGTGGTCTGATAAGCTTTTTGAAATAGATAAAGAATTAGAGGATTTCAAAGACATTAAAAGATTCAATGTAGAAAATATTTACAAAGAAGCCGATAAAGATACAAAAAAAGATTATAGACTTATTTATATTCTTGCAATTCTTGTATTGGCTTTAGCTGGTGTTTTTGCAAAGAAGCCTTACATCTTGTTTTTAACCCTTCCTTTTATCTTGTTAATCCTAAAATCAACTGATAAAGATGGAGGAAATAACCAAGCTGAGTATAATAATTTAAGGCGTAAATATGAACAATATCAAAGTCTTCTTGCTGAAAGAGAAAAAATTGTTGATGTCTTAGATATCCTAAAAAAACAAGACCTAAGTTTATGCCAAGATGATTATAGAAAAGATTTTGATTTTACAAATTATGATAATATAAAAGAGACGGAAGAAATTTCAAAGCTTGAGGATGAAATAAAAAATCTAAGGATAAATATTCATTTACAAGATAAGGATCTCTTAACTGTTGATAATATCATACAAAAAGAAGCGGGTCTTCGTGATGATCTAAAGTATCAAAAAGATAGGCTAGCTAAGATTGAGCAAGAGATAGAAGCGATTAAGCTTGCAGAAAAAATCATTTTGGAAATTGCCGATGAAAATAGGGCGGATGTTCACGAACTTAATAGAAAAATCAAAACTATTTTGAATGAGACAAGCAAGTCTCAATTTGATGTTTGTTTTGATAAGGATTTACAAAGTAAGATTAGGGATAAATCAAGTTTTATCTATGAAGAAAATCAGTTATCTAAAGGGTTTTTTGACCAAGTTAATCTTGCGATGAAGCTAAGCCTTGTAGAAGAGGTCATTAAAGATTCTTTTTTAATTTTTGATGACGCCTTTATAAATTATGACATTGAAAGACTTATTAGGTTTTTATACTTGATTCTAGATGAGTCTTCTAATAGACAAATTATTTATTTCACCTGTCATAAGCGAGAAGAAGAATTTTTTGTAGCTGAAAATATCAATGTTAATACACTACAATTGGAGGATAGATGATATATGCTCTAGCAGACCTGCATTTAGACTACACTGAAGAGAAGTCTATGGAGGTTTTTGGAAAAGCTTGGGAAAATTACCAGGAAAAAATCTTCACAAATTGGGAAAATAAAATAAAAGATGAAGACACTGTATTAGTACCAGGTGATATTTCATGGGCGATGGATATAAAAGATGCTCAAATTGATTTGGCAAAAATTGATAAACTCCCTGGTAGGAAAATACTGATGAAGGGCAACCATGACTATTGGTGGTCATCCCTAAATAAGCTCAACCAGCTTGGTTTCAAAACAATAGAGTTTTTACAAAATAATTCTTTTGAAATAGAAGATTATTTGATTTGTGGGACTAGGGGATGGACAAGTAGAGATAGTAGGGATTTTACCGACCATGATGAAAAGATTTATAAAAGAGAGCTTTTGAGACTAGAAAATTCGATTAGAAGTCGAAATTCAGATAAAAAGCTAATTATAAACCTCCATTACCCACCAATAAATACTGATGGGTCTTTAAACGAATTTTTTGATTTAGCCAAAGAATTTAAAGCCCATACGCTTATATATGGGCACCTTCACGGTAAGGGCCATAGATTAATTAAGGAAGGAATATTTGAAGGGGTTAAATTAATTTGCGTCTCAGGCGATTATGTTGATTTTGACCCAGTAAGGATAGGATAATGCAAAGAGAAATTGAAGTAAAAGTTTTAAATATTGTACCTGAAAAAATGGAAGAAAAATTGATAAAACTTGGTGCAGAAAAGGTAAGTAGGGAATTACAAACTAATTACACTTTTGAGCCTGAAGATGGAGCCTTTGAAAAAGGGTATCTGAGGATAAGAGAGAACTTAATTGATGGAAAAAAAGCCCCAATTGAGTTGACTTTTAAGGAAGTAAAAAACGAAAAAGATGTTAGGATTAATAATGAATTTACAGTTCATATAGATTCTGTATCGATGATGACCTCTATCTTAGATAAGATGGGTGTAAAACTAAAATATAAAGGCAATAAGGAGAGGATTTCTTATAGGTACAAAGGTCAGAGATTTGATATAGATATTTGGGATAAGAAGACCTACCCATATCCATATATGGAAATTGAATTTACTAACCAATCGAAAATTGATGAAATTCTTGACGATTTAGGGATTGAAAAGGGCATGGTTACAACAAAATCTATATCAGATTTAATTAGTGAATTATAATTTTGACAGATAGGAATATACTGGTATAATTTTAAAAAATCTAAGGAGAAGGTATGATTTCTATAAAAAATTTATTAAATTCGCACGATTTGACAAAAAAAGATTTGCTTGAAATTATTGAACTAGGAAATGCTATTTATAAGAGTCCAGCCGATTTTTCTCATTCAGCAGATGGGAAGTTATTGGGGACTCTTTTTTTTGAGCCTTCAACTAGGACAAGATTATCATTTGAATCTGCTATGCTAAGATTAGGAGGATCTGTAGTAGGATTTTCTGATGCAAGCGTGTCATCTGCCAAAAAAGGTGAGAGTCTTCAAGATACAGTTAAGACTGTAAGTCAATATGCAGATATTATTGCTATGCGTCACCCACAAGAAGGTGCAGCATATCTTGCAAGCCTTGCTGCAGATTGTCCAATTATAAATGCTGGTGATGGTGGTCACCAACATCCAACCCAAACACTTACTGATATGCTAACAATTAGTAACTACAAAGAAAGCTTTGATAACCATGTTATAGGCATCTGTGGTGATCTTAAATACGGTAGAACAGTACAT
>NZ_CAUPHG010000099.1:0-5698 GCF_963510915.1 uncultured Anaerococcus sp.
CAGTTAAGTCAGCTATTCTCTTTGAAAGGATAGCGATTTGTACTTCTGGTGAACCTGTGTCTTTCTCGTCTAATTGGTATTCTTTGATTATTGCTTGTTTTTCTACTGCGTTCATAATTTCCTCCGTTTTTATATTCAGCCTTTGCCATGTACTAGTCGAGGTCTCATATACCTAGCAAAGCTACCTATTCATTATACACCCCAAATATTGTTTTGACAAATCATTTAAGGTGTTTTTCTATATATTCCAAGCCTTCTTTTTTATCCTTATCCATCTGGCCAATCAATTCTTCAGCCGAAGAAAATTTATAATCAGGTCTTAGAAATTCGATAAATTCCACACTAATATTTTCATCGTAAATTGACTGGTTAAAATCAAATATGTAGGTCTCTATTTTCTTATCATCGCCTTCTTCAAAGGTTGGATTGGAGCCAATGTTTGTAAGCCCGTAATAATCTTCGCCCCTGATGTTGGTGATTGTGACATAAACACCATCTCTTGGCATTACATAGGGAAAACTTGGCTCGAGATTAGCTGTAGGAAAATTTAATAATCTTCCTCTTTGTTTGCCATGAACAACACTACCCCTAATCTTAAATGGTCTGCCTAAGTACTTATTAGCCTTTGCAATTTGCCCATTCCTTATCATATCCCTAATGTGACCTGATGAAATCTTTTCGTGATTATCTTCCATCTCAAAATCCACTACATCAGTCTTATAGGCAAAAATATCTTCATATTCTCTAAGAGTATCGACATTGCCGCTTGCCTTGTAGCCAAAGCGGTAGTCATCTCCAACTATAATTATCTTGGCATTTAATTTTTCAGCAATAATTGTTTTTATAAAATCTTTTGGAGAAAGCTTCATAAAATTTTCATCAAAATCGACCAAACAAAAAGTTTTTATACCTAATTGCGATAGGATTTCAACCTTATCTTCAAGGCTTGATAAGTAACGCTTTTCGTCCTTTACAGTTGTAGAAGTATTTTCCTTAAAAAGTAGGATAGATGGAGTGTAGCCGTATTTTTTAGATAAGGCTATATTTCTTTTCATTAATTTTTGATGGCCTAAATGAACCCCATCAAAATATCCCAAGCTTACTACCTTTTTTTCTAAATCTGGTAGGTCGCTATTTAAATCATAAATTCTTATCTGCTCTTTCATAAAATACTTTCTCCATTTTTAAGAAATTTTTGCCATCGCAACTGAAATTGTTTCCTAGTCCGATAAAGTCTTCGCCAGCATAAACTCTTATAATCTTACCATAATTTTTATCTACTTCTACAAGTTGACCATTTACTAGTTTATCCAAATATTTTATCCCAAGGACCATCTTGTCAAAATCCTTGAGAGCTGTGTCTATTGGGTAAAGTTTTTCTATTAATCCTTCCTTTGGGATTTCTAACAGGTCTTGACTTTTTATAGCATCTTTAATTTCTAATTCACCAACTCGAACCCTTTTAAGCTCATTAACATAGGCGAAAGTCCCAAGTTTCTCTCCAATATCATCAACTAAGGTTCTAATATAAGTCCCCTTGGAACAGGTAACTCTAATTATGGCCTTAGGAAAAGAAAAATCAAGAAGCTCTATAGCATAGATTTTAACTTTTCGTCTTTTCCTCTCGATTTCTATGCCCTCTCTGGCTAAATCATATAGTTTTTTTCCATTAACTTTAAGAGCTGAATACATAGGAGGGATTTGATAAATCTCCCCCCTAAAAGTATTCATCACTTGGAGAAATTCTTCTTTAGTGACTTCTTTGTCAGAGTTTGCTATTATTTCTCCGGCAGCATCTAGGGTATCGGTTTTGGCACCGAAGATTAATTCTGTTTCGTAGACCTTATCTTTGGTCATCATATAGTCTGAAACCCTGGTAGCTTTCCCTATTACAATAGGTAAAACTCCACTTGCTTCAAGGTCTAAGGTGCCGGTGTGACCGACTTTTTTCATACCAAAAGCACGCCTTACAAGACTAACTACCCTGGCTGAAGATATGCCCTTTTCTTTATTAACGTTAAGGATTCCGTTAAGCATCTATTTCCTTTAAAACAGCTAAGGCTTTCTGGCAAGCAGCCTCTAGGCTATCGTCAAAGATAGAATATCCGCTGGCCTTGATGTGACCACCACCGCCATTTGCTCTAGCAACTGCGGATACATCAGCTGTTTTACTTCTCATAGATACCTTGTATTCACCGTCATCATATTCTTTTACAATCATAGACACGTTTACTTCCCTAAGGTCTCTTAGTTTATTAACTATAGACTCTGCATCACCCATTTGGACACCGTATTTTGCCACTTGGTCTTTACTAGCAACAGCAAAAGCCTTTTTGTCGAAAAATTCAGCCTTAGATATAATTTCATTATGAAATTTCATTACAGCGACTGGTTGGGATTGGTAAAGATTTTTATAAATATCTTCATAATCAATTCCAGCTGTAATTAGTCTGCCTGCGGCCCTAAAGGTATATTCAGATACATTTGAGTACATGAACCTACCTGTATCTGTGCATAGGCCTGTAAATAAAAGAGTGCCTATTGTCTTATCCATTGGCAGATTTAGTCTATCAATAACTTCATAAACTATCTCGCAGGTTGCAGGTGATGTTTCATAAATCATATTTAGGTCGCAGTTGATTTTTCCACCAACATGGTGGTCCATAACTACGGTCTTATCGCTTCTTTTGGCAATCTCTGTTGCGTGACCTATCCTATCAAATTCAGAGCAATCTAAAATTATAAATAAGTCGTACTTATCCCTGGTCGCTTCCTTATAATGATCAAGGTCTGGCAAAAATTTTAAGTAGTCATCAATTGTATCAATTGCAATAACTTCTACATCCTTACCATATAATTCAAGTGAGCGTCTCAAACCAAGGGAAGAACCGAGGTTGTCTCCGTCTGGGTTTACGTGGCTGGCGATGGCGATTGTATTAGCCTCGTCAACCATTTCTATAAACTTATCTAAATGTTCTTTACTAATCTTCTCTAGATTCATTTGCTTTTTTATCCTTTGCGATTGTTTCTGCTATTAACTTATCCATGTAGGCACCATGCTCTATTGAATTATCGAATTTGAAACGAAATTCTGGCATAGACCTTAATCTCATCCTCTCACCAATTAGGATTTTTATATAACCCTTGGCTTGGTTTAGGGCTTGCATTACTTCATCCTTGATATTATTATCTCCAAGGACAGAAATATATACATCAGCATAGGATAAGTCGTTGGTAACTTCTACATCTGTAACTGATACCATAGCTTCTGTTGTTAATCTTGGATCATTTAGGTCATCTCTAATTATCTTAGAGATTTCCCTTTTTACTTCAGAAGAAATCCTTGCTGTTCTTTTTTTATTCATCTATAAACTTCTTTCTGTTTCAACCATTTCGTAGGCTTCCATAACGTCACCCACTTTAATATCGTTGTATCTTTCAAGTCCAAGTCCGCCTTCATAACCTGCTGGAAGTTTTGATGCGTCATCCTTAAATCTCTTCATTGATGAAATATCTCCATCAAAAATAACTACGTTATCTCTTAATAGTCTGATTTTTGCTTTCCTTGTAATAACACCACTTGTTACCATGACACCTGCGATTGTGCCGGCTCCCGGAATCTTGAAGGTATCTCTTACTTCTGCCCTACCAAGTACATTTTCCTTAAATTCAGGATCAAGCATACCTACTATAGCCTTTGATACATCCTCGATTGCTTCGTAAATTACGCTGTAGGTCCTGATTTCAATATTATTATCCTTAGCTCTTTCTAAAGCGCCTTGGGTTGGCCTTACATTAAAGCCGATTATTATCGCATTTGATGCTTGGGCTAAAAGTACGTCTGATTCTGTGATACCACCAACAGCACCGGCTATTACTGTTACCTTAACTTCTTCGTTAGATAATTTTGTAAGAGAAGAGCTTACAGCATCAACAGTTCCCTTAACATCGGTCTTAACAATTATATTAAGTTCTTTTAATTCGCCTTCCTGGATGTCTGAATACATATCTTCAAGATTTGTATTAGCCTTAGCTATTAATCTTTCTTCACGTTTGAATTCAGCTGCCCTATCTGCATAGTCACGAGCGATTTTTTCATCTTTTACTGCATAAATCTTATCCCCAGCTTCTGCTACATCTGATAGACCTAGGATTTGGGCTGGGATAGATGGACCTGCTTCTTTAATTTGTTTACCCTTTGAATCAAACATAGCCCTAATCCTACCTGAAGCAGAACCAGTAACTACATAATCTCCTTGACGAAGGGTTCCCTTTTGAACAAGGACAGTTGCAACAGGTCCCCTTGCCTTATCTAATTGGGCTTCGATTATTATACCAACCGCATCCCTGTTTGGATTTGCCCTTAGCTCCCTAACTTCAGCTACAAGTAAGACCATTTCAAGTAAGTCCTTGATTCCCTTACCTGTGTGGGCTGAAACTGGAACCATTATTGTATCTCCACCCCATTCTTCAGGTACTAGACCATATTCCATTAGACCTTGCATTACTCTATTTTGATCGGCTGTTTCCTTATCCATCTTATTAATTGCTACAATTATTGGAATATCTGCTGCCTTAGCATGGTTAATAGCCTCAACTGTTTGTGGCATAACCCCATCATCTGCAGCTACTACAAGGATTGCTATATCTGTTGATTGAGCGCCTCTCATCCTCATTTCTGTGAAGGCTTCGTGGCCTGGTGTATCTAGGAAGGATATTGCCTTGCCATTAACATTTACAGTGTAAGCACCGATATGTTGGGTAATACCGCCAGCTTCTCCACGAGTTACAGAAGTATTCCTTATAGCATCTAGTATACTTGTCTTACCATGGTCAACGTGACCCATTACTGATACAACAGGAGGTCTTTCAATTAAGTTTTCTTCCTTATCTTCATAGTCTAAATCATATGATTGCTCTTCTAGGGCATCATATTCTTCTTCCTTAAAGATTTCCTTGCCAAATTCCATGGCTACAAGGTTTGCTGTATCAAAATCTATCTGGTCGTTAAGTCCTGCCATTGTGCCAAGACCTATTAGTTTTCCTATTACTGAATTTGGGCTTTCTCCAAGTTTATCTGCAAACGCCTTAACATTTACAGTTTCTGGTATTTCTATTCTTGATTCTTTATTAGCTTTCATACTCTTCTCTTGCCTATTGCTCTTCTTTGATTTTCTCTTCTTATTTTTCTTTTTTCTATTCTTTTTCGCTGGTTTTTCTTCTTCATCTTCGTCAAAAGTTTTTAAATCAACTTTCTTTTCTCTTTTTTTCTCTTGTTTAGCTTTTGCTTTAGGCTTTTCTATTATTTCTTCTTCGCTAATTTCATTGCTAGAATCATCATTAAGTTCGCTTAGGTATTCATTGATTAATTTGCGATTTTCGCCGCTAATCATAGACATATGGGACTTTATACCTAGGTTGAATTCTTCATTTAGAATCTTAATCATTTCCTTAGATTCTAAGCCATTTTCTTTTGCTAATTCGTATACTCTTATTTTATCAGCCATCTAATCACCTCATTTTAGTTCATAAGCTTCTAACTCCTCATAAATATCATCATTTATTTTCATTTTAAAGGCTTGGTTTAGCTTATTTGATTTTTTAAGGCCCTTGATGCAAGCTTCATCCTTGCACACATAAGCTCCTCTTCCATTTACTTTTCCACTTTCATCTATCAAGATTCCTTCTTCTTTGTTAT
>NZ_CAUPHG010000100.1:0-5372 GCF_963510915.1 uncultured Anaerococcus sp.
ATAAGATCAGTAATTTTGTTTGCCATTTTTCCTCCTAATAATTAAATTTCTCTTTGATTTTATTTTCAACGCTTGGACTTACAAACGCCGATACATCACCTTTAAAAGCAGCTATTTCTCTAACTCCACTTGAGCTTACAAAAGAGTAAGCAGGATCACTTAGTAAAAATATTGTTTCAAATCCTTCGTATAAGGTTGAGTTAACTCTTGCAATATTTTTTTCATATTCATAATCAGTAACCCCTCTAAGTCCTCTGGCTATCAACTTTACTCCCATTTCTTTAGCAAAATTTACCAAAAGACCATCAAATGAATAAATAGAAATATTTGTTAAGTTCTCTTCTTTAATTGCCTCTTTTATTATATCAACTCTTTCTTCAACAGTAAATAGTGAGTTTTTGTTTTCGTTATTTAGGATAGCTACAATCACTTCATCAAACATATCTCTTAGTCTTTTGATGATATCCATATGTCCCTGAGTGAGGGGATCGAAGCTACCTGGATAAATTACCTTCATTTTATATAAAACTTAATATATTTCCTTCCATAGGATTTTTCTTTCAAAACATCTAAACCATATTTATCAGACAAATCCATATCCTTACTTGATTCAGTAATAACTATACCATCTTCGCTTAATAAGTCATATTCTTTGATACAAAACATAGCCCTATCTATAAAATCAGTTTCATACGGAGGATCTAAGTAGATATAGTCAAATTTAAGTTCTTTTTCTCCTAAATCTTTTAAGCATCTGATGAAATCATTTTTATATGTAAAAACACCATCAGAATTTATTTTATCTAGGTTTTGCTTTAGGATTGAAAAATTCGAATAGTTCTTCTCATTAAAATAAACTTCCTTAGCACCTCTAGATAAAAATTCTATGCCCATTTGACCTGTGCCTGCAAATAGGTCTAAGGCCTTAAAATCCAATTTAAAAGGATAAAGCATATCAAATACAGCTTCCTTCACCTTATTATCAGTTGGTCTTGATGTTTTAGATTTGGGGCTTAATAAATTGTATCCCTTGTACTTTCCTGCTACTACTTTCATCAATTTAAAATAATGTCCTTATCTTTATCAAAATATTCTCTTATAAAATCTAAATTTACACCCTTATAAGAATTTTCCTTCAAATAATCAAATATTTCAAAGGCCCTATTAGTTTCTTCTTCGGTCATGTTTAGATATTCTATTTCTGACAGGTTTTTGCCATGTTGAATTAGAGATAGTATTTTACCACCACCCCTTAACTCATAATCTCTTTGAGAAATTACAAAACCATCATTAGTTTCGAGTAGAATTTTTAACTTACTATTTGGGTCCGTATCTTTAGTTACAAGATAGCAAAAAGACTCATACTTTCCTCTACCGACCCTACCTCTTAATTGATGCAACTGTGATAGGCCAAAATTATTTGAATTATAAATAACTATAGTATTAGCGTTTGCTACATCAATCCCGACTTCTATAACGGTTGTAGAAATTAATATATCAATTTCATGTTTGTTAAACCTATTTAGAATATCTTCTTTTTCGCTTGATTTTAACTTGCCGTGGAGTTTTTCAACCCTATAAGTTCTAAATATTTTCTTATATTTCTTATATAGGTTTTCGACTGAATTTGTATCATCTGCATCTATGTTAGTAGTTACAACGTAGACTTGCCTGCCTTCGACAAGGTTATCTTTAAGATTTTCTAACAAAATCTCTTGATGGTCTTCATTAATAATTCTTGTAAAAACCTCCGCTCTTCCTTTTGGCTGCTCGTTAATAAGGCTTAAATCAAGCATTTTGTTTATTCTCAAGCTTAATGTTCTTGGAATTGGTGTGGCGGTCATTGTAAGGTAGTTTGTATTAATACCTTTTCTAGCAAATTCTTGCCTTTGCCTAACGCCAAACCTATGCTGTTCGTCATTTACAACAAACCTTAGATTTTTAAAGCTAACATCATCTTCAATCAAAGCATGAGTGCCTATCACCATATCAATTGTGCCGTCCTTTAGTCCAGCTTTGACTTCTTCTTTGTTTTTTGTAGATCCTGTTAAAAGTGCAAGCCTTTTTCCAAAACTATCCATAAAGTCCTTGTACTTTTCAAATTGCTGAATAGCAAGGACTTCTGTAGGAACCATCATAGCCGCTTGATAAGAATTTTCTGCAAAAACCAACATGGAAAGCATGGCAACTATAGTTTTTCCTGAACCAACATCACCAATCAATAGCCTGTTCATAGATATTTCTTTACTCGAATCTTCTAAGATTTCTTTTAGGGATCTTAATTGTGATCTTGTTA
Source organism: uncultured Anaerococcus sp. (assembly GCF_963510915.1). Classification (GTDB taxonomy): domain Bacteria; phylum Bacillota; class Clostridia; order Tissierellales; family Peptoniphilaceae; genus Anaerococcus. The sequence goes on from NZ_CAUPHG010000100.1 coordinate 2,297, forward strand.
AGGTAAATTCGAGTTTTGATAATATTTCATCTAAATCATAGCTTAGGTGTATATCTTGTCTAGTCCTTTGAATTCTTCCCACATGATCTAAGAAGATTAACTCTTTTAATAAGTCACCTATTTTTATATCTGATTTCGCTTTAAGTAAACTATCTATTTCACTAGGAAAATGGACCTCGGTTAAAGCTTTTTCCCTGTCCATTAGATTGAATTTTTCTTTTATTTCTTTAGATAAAATTTCATCTCTAAGGTCAAAGTTTTTAATAGCTTCCTTTATAAAAGAATTGAGGTTCTTCTGACTAAGACCAGATGTCAGAGGATAAATTGAATATATACCCCCTATTTCATCCCCATCTAATTCTTCAAATATAGGATTTATAGATTCGTAAAATCCATTTTTATAGGAAACCTTAGTGTAGAATTTATAAGTTGTGTTTAACCTTATTTTTCTAATAGAAAACCTATCATTAAACCATACGACCCTAATTTTCTTAAAATCGCAAAATACATATAAGATATGGTCATATTCTTGAGTCTTTTGATATAGGGTTTAGAGATAGAAATCCATTCAAAATAGTAAGACCTAGTAGGACTTGCCTCTAAAACACTTGTCCTAAGCCTCCTATCTTCGTATTCTCTAGGATAGTAGGAGTATAGGTCGCTAATGGTATAAATATCAAGCTTGGCTAGAGCCTTGGCTTTTTTAGGACCAATTCCCTTTAGGCTTGTAACTTCTCTATTCAAGGGTTGCTTGATAATAGTATACTGGCTGACCGCCGTAAACTAATTCTACATCTATGTCCTTGTATTCTTTAGAAAGCTTCTTTACAAGGTCTTTTGCCTTTCTCTTATCTGTTTCCTCACCATAATATAAGGTCACAAGTGAAATGTCTTCATCATTTTCTATAGCGATTTTTATTGCTTCTTTGGTGGTTTGTTCTATATCAGATTTGGTAGTTACGATTTTACCATCAAGAATACCAATATAATCGTCTTTTTTTATCTCAATGTTATTTACGCTGGTGTCCCTTATTGAAATAGAAACTTCTACCGTGTGCATGTCAGCTATAGATTCTGACATATTTTTAATATTTTCTTCGATATCTTCCTCTTCGTCAAATTCTAACATAGCTGTGAAAGTTTCTGGAATTGATCTTGTCTCTAAAACCATAACATTTTTATCTGCTAATTCACAAGCTTGCTTAGACGACATAATAATATTTTTATTATTTGGGAAGATAATAATATTTTCAGCATTAATCTCTTCTATATTTTTATAAATATCTTCTGTTGATGGATTCATGGTTTGACCACCAGAAATTATTCTATCTATGTTCATAGACTTTAAGATTTCTTCGAAACCTTCACCTCTAGAAACAGCAATAAAACCATACTTCTTTAGGTTTTCAGACTTTGTCTCAGAAGATTCTACTTCTGGGTTTGTGTTTTCAATTTCTAGCTTAACTAAAACACCATCAACCATAATCTTAGAAATTATCTGTTGAGAATGCTCAGAGCGAGCTTCTGCCTTTATATGTCCATCTTTATATTCATAGTCAAAACTTGTAGATATAGAATCTATAGAGTCACTTATATTTTTGAAATCATCTTCTTTGATTAAGAGTTCAAAGTTAATCTTGTATGATCCTTCTTCTTGACTCCCTGGAGCTGATAGGTCGATGTCTCTATCAATTTCACCATTAAGTGCATTAAGGGCTCCTCTAAGAAGAAATATTAGACCTTGGCCACCTGAATCAACTACACCAGCCTCTTTAAGCACCGGAAGTTGTTTTGGAGTATTATCAAGGGCTATCTGTCCTTCGGTTATAATTTCTACGAGATAATCATCTAAGTCCTTAGACTCATCAAAAGCCTCATCAGCCTTTTCAGCCATCTTTCTTGCAACAGTTAAAATAGTTCCTTCTGTTGGCTGCATAACCGCTCTATAGGCGGTTTTAGATGCGTTTTTAAATATGTCTCTTACTTCCTCAGCACGAATTTCATCTTTTCCTTTGAGGGTTTTTGACATACCTCTTACAAGCTGTGACAAAATAACTCCAGAATTACCCCTAGCCCCCATAAGTGTACCTTGGCTAAGAGCTTTAGCTATTTCTTCAACACTTAATCCACTAGTTTGATTTACTCTATCTACTCCGGATTTCATGGTCATATTCATATTTGTACCTGTATCCCCATCAGGAACAGGGAATACATTAAGTTCATCTACAATAGACTTATTTTCTTCTAAATATTTATAGGCTCCAATGACCATTTGTTGGAGCTTACTTGCGTCAATAACTTTCATATTTCTCCTATCTATTGATTCCTTGAACATAGATATTTACTTCTGCAACATTAACATTCAAAGATTTTTCAATATTATATTTAACATTTTCGATTATATTTTGACAAACCACTGGTATCCTTATTCCATATTCTAAAAATAAAGAAATGTAAACAGCTACAGTTCCATTGTCCCTTCTAATAACCTCAACGCCTCTTTGCATATTGTTAACCCCAAGAAGCTTGTATATTCCATCTCTAGCTGATCTCGAAGCAAGGCCTACAACCCCGTAAGATTGCATGACACTAGCAACAGCAATATTAGCTATCACGGAATCATCGATTGTTATTTTTCCTAAATTATTTACATATCTGATTGTCATAATACCTCCAATGTGTATTAACAGTATTCATCCATTTTATTTTATTATACCATAAAAAAGTCAACCTGATAAATTATTGACACCTATACAGGTTTTTTTATCAATTATCCCATATTATTATTAAATATTATTTCTAAGCAAAGAAAAAATCGCCTTAAAATGGCGATTTTTTCCTGCTTATAATATTATTTATTTGCTAATTTCTTGTAAGATTCATATCTTTCTTTAGCAGCTTTTTCAGCTTCTTGATAAAGCTCATCAGCTGTTTCTGGGAATGATCTCTTTAGTGATGAGTATCTTACTTCACCTTGGATAAATTCTTGGAATGATCCAGTAGGTTCTTTAGAGTCAAGTTGGAATGGATTTTTGCCCTCGTCAGCAAGTCTTGGGTCAAATCTCCATAAGTGCCA
>NZ_CAUPHG010000101.1:0-5344 GCF_963510915.1 uncultured Anaerococcus sp.
GCGTGTGGACAAACGTATGAACATTGGTTACATTGGATACAATTGTCAATTTGCCATTCTGGAACGTTAAGAGCTATACCTCTCTTTTCGTAAGCAGTTGTACCTGATTCAAATTCACCATTTTCAATACCTGCGAAAGCAGATACTGGAAGATCATCTTCTTTTTGTTCAAGCATTGGTTTAACAATGTTTTTAATGAATTCTGGAAGTTCTTTTTCTTCTTTAACTTCATCAACAGCATCTTTCCATTCAGCTGGTACTTCAACTTTGATTGGAGCTTCTAGACCTTTATCAACTGCATTGTAGTTCATGTTTACAATGTCTTCACCCTTATGACCATAAGATTTAACTATTGATTCTTTTAGGAATCTAACAGCGTCTTCTACTGGAATAACTTTTGTAAGGTTAAAGAATGCTGATTGCATTATCATGTTTGTTCTTCCACCAAGACCGATGCTTTGAGCAATATGGCTTGCATCTAGGATGTAGAAGTCAATGTTCTTTTCAACAAGAACTCTCTTCATCTTAGCTGGAAGGTGTTGTTCTAATTCTTCAACTGACCAAACAGTATTTAGTAAGAAAGTACCACCTTCTTTAATGCCTGCTAATAGGTCATATTGGTTAACGTATGCTTGTTTTGAACATGAAATAAAGTCAGCTTCGTCTAATAGGTATGTTGAAAGGATAGGTTCTTTACCGAATCTCAAGTGAGATACTGTTAAACCACCTGATTTTTTAGAGTCGTAATCAAAGTAACCTTGTGCATACATGTCAGTATTATCACCGATTATCTTGATAGCTTGTTTGTTAGCACCTACTGTACCATCAGAACCGAATCCCCAGAATTTACATCTGCTTGTACCTTCATGTCTAACTTTGAAGTCATCTCTTGGAAGAGATTTGTTAGTAACATCATCAGTAATTGATAAGGTGAAATCGTGTTTTGGTTCATCTTTATCAAGGTTATCGTATACTGCTTTGATATCTGCAGGAATTGTATCTTTTGATGAAAGTCCGAAGATACCACCAATTATTAGTGGTCTTTGCTTTTCGTCATAATAGCATGCTTTTACATCTAGGTAAAGTGGGCTTCCAACAGCACCTTTTTCTTTTGTTCTATCAAGAACAGCAATTTTCTTTACTGTAGCAGGAATTGCTTTTAGTAAGTGTTCTTTAGAGAATGGTCTGTAAAGGTGAACTTCTACCAAACCAACTTTTCTTCCTTCTTTAAGAAGAACATCAATTGTTTCTCTAGCTGCTTGACATACAGAACCCATAGCTATAATGATATTTTCAGCATCATCAGCACCATAGTATGTGAATAGACCATAGTTTGTACCAATTTTTTCGTTAATTTGGTTCATATAGTTTTCAACTATTCCAACTATATCTGTATATGCATGGTTGCTAGCTTCTGTTCTTTGGAAGAAGATATTCTTTTCAGCTGTACCCATGTGCTTTGGTCTTTCTGGGTTTAGTGAATGGTTTTTAAATTCTTCTACAGCTTTATAATCAAGCATAGTAGCTAAATCTTTGTAGTCCCAAACTTCTACTTTTTGAATTTCGTGACTTGTTCTAAATCCATCAAAGAAATTAATAAATGGTAACCTACCTTCGATAGCTGATAAGTGAGCTACTGGAGATAAGTCCATTACTTCTTGTACTGAGTTAGAAACAAGCATAGCGCAACCAGTTTGTCTTGCAGCCATTACGTCTGAATGGTCTCCGTAGATAGAAAGTGCGTGAGTTGCAAGAGTTCTTGCAGAAACGTGGAATACACCTGGTAATCTTTCTCCAGCAATTTTATACATATTAGGAATCATTAATAATAGACCCTGACTTGCTGTATATGTACTAGTAAGTGCTCCCGCTGCTAATGAACCGTGCATAGCTCCTGCTGCACCAGCTTCTGATTGCATCTCTTTTACTTTGACTTCTTGACCAAATAAGTTTTTACGTCCGTTTGCTGCCCATACGTCAACGCTTTCTGGCATTGGTGAAGAAGGTGTGATTGGATATATAGTAGCTACATCAGTAAACGCATATGAAACATGTGCTGCTGCTGTGTTACCATCCATTGTCTTCATTGCTCTAGTAATTGTCATCTAGACCTCCTAAAATAATTATAAGCAATTATCGTTAACACTACTATAAGTATAATTAATTATCTATTTTTTGTCAAGGGCAAATAAAAATATTTTTAATTTTTATTCACAGCTAATTTGTATGGTTTACTCATGTTGTTAGCGCATCTGTATTTAATCCAATAGTGAGTTTATATTCATTCTAAAATAATTGACGTGTGAATAAATATGCCTATATTTTTAATTTATTTGAATAAAATTTTATTTCTTTAACGTCATAAATAAACACAAAAAAATAAGAGCCATGCTCCTATTTTTCTGTGTTATCATCAAGTCTTTCTGGATGGAATATGCTATCAGTCATAACTTTGGCAGCATTGTATCCAAAAGCCTTTTCCCTGTGGTTCATTGCTGCAACCTCTATTATTAGCCCTATGTTCCTACCTGCCCTAACTGGAACAACTAGGTGAGGAAGTTTTATCCCCAAGAGTTCTATATAGTGCTCATCAATTCCAAGCCTATCATATTCATAGTCATCCTTCCATTGTTCAAGTTCTATAACTATATCTACTTGGGCTTGTTTCTTAATAGCACCAGATCCATAAAGTCTACGAACATTAATTATGCCTAGACCTCTTAATTCCATAAAATGCCTAATATTCTCTGGTGCCTGACCTATGATTTTTTTATCAATTGCAGTTATGTCAACCATGTCATCGGCCACTAGCCTATGGCCCCTTGTTACAAGTTCCAAAGCTGTTTCTGATTTACCTACTGAGGACTTACCCATAATTAGAACTCCAATACCAAAAATTTCGAGCAGTTCACCATGAACATTTGTAGTAGGGGCTAATAGGTATTCAAGCTGATCAGAAATATCTGAAACTAGCTTTGTTGTCTTAGCAGGTGACTTTAAAAGTGTGATATCATAATATCTTGCTAGGTCAACTATATCTTCATTTACTTCCCTATTGTAAGAAAAAATTACAGCTGGTATATCGTAGGACAAAATCCCTCTGAATCTCTCATATTGCATCTTACTATCAAGACTTGTTAAGTAATTATATTCAACAGAACCAATTATCTGTAGTCTTTTATAAGGGAATTCTTCCATGTATCCAGTAAGCTGAAGACCTGGTCTATTAACATCCGCACTTTCAAGAACAACATCTAAGTAATCTGTGGACTCACTTATTATTTCTAGCCCCAAATTCTCCACTACTTTATGAAGTTTAATTGTCTTTTTTCCAGCACCAGAATTAACTTCAATGATTTCTTCACTTTTATCGTTTATATTTTTAACTTCTGTCATAAACTATCCTTTCAGTTTGAAATATTTATAGATTTCAAGCGCAGCTTCCTTTCCTACTAAAGGCACTTCCATTAGTTCTTCTATACTAGCTTTTTTGATGTTAGAAATAGTTTTAAAATGTTTATAAAGATTGGCCTTAGTTTTTTTTCCAACTCCCTTTATATCGTCCAACTCAGATTTTTTCATAGTCTTTCTCATAAGTGACCTATGATAATTTATTGCAAACCTATGAGCTTCTTCTTGGATTTCATAGATTAATTTATATACTGGGTCTTTTCTGTTTATTGGAATTTCCTCATTGTTATAAATTATTCCTCTGGTGGTGTGCTTATCATCTTTTACAAGACCTGCTACCTCTATATCAATATCCATCTCATGCAAGACTTGCTTAGCAATTGATACCTGTCCCTTGCCGCCATCCATCAAAATTAAATCTGGCAACCTGCCAAAACCAGTATGAGTACTTCCTTTAGCGATTTCTTTCTTGGCATTTATAAACCTGCGAGTCAAAACTTCTTTTAATGATGCATAATCATCAGGTCCTGACACAGTTCTTATTTTAAATTTTCTGTATTCCTTAGGGCTAGAAATACCATTTTCAAAAACAACCATAGACCCAACCGATTGAACTCCCGAAGTATTGGATATATCATAAGCCTCTATCCTATTAATTTTTTCTAAATTAATAATTTCTTTTAGCTGGCTTAGACCCGAAGACTTATTTCTTTCTTTTTTATCAAGACGTTTTTCTTCTTTAATTCTCATGTCGTAAGCATTCCTAACAGCCATAGTGATAAGTTCAAATTTTTTACCGAGTTTTGGTTGATGGATGCTAACCTTTGATCCCTTTTTTTGGTTTAAATATTCTATAATTGAATCAAAGTCACTTGGCATAGTTTGCACAAGAATTTCTTTTGGTATAAATAGTAGATCTAAATAGAATTGTTTTATAAAGGAAGCCATAATATCTGATTCTTTTTCAGCGTATTCATTCTTGATTATAAAGTGTTCCCTGTCTACAATATGACCCTTACGCATAAAGAATACTTGAACTACAATTATAGAAGTACCCTTACTAAATGCGATTATATCTACATCATCACCTGTAGTTTCTGTTACATATTGCCTTTCAGAAATTATAGAAAGGGCCCTATAATAATCCCTATATTTGGCAGCCATCTCAAAGTTTAGCTTGGCACTTTCCTCGTTCATTTTTTTTAGAACCATATCAGAAATGGTCCTAGCTTTCTTATCAAGAAACTGCCTTACATCATCAATATTTTTTAGGTACCTATCTTCATCTTCTGTGCCTATACATGGACCCTTACACTTCTTTATAAAATAATTTAAACAAGGTCTATCAAGACTTTGACCCTTATCAAAATTCAAATTGCATGTTCTAAAAGGATAATAATCATGGAATAAATCTATAGCATCATTTACGGCATAAGCATCAGGATATGGACCAAAATAATCAGCCCCATCTTTATAGACTTGTCTTACTTTTTGGATTCTAGGAAATTTTTCCCTAGTGATTTTTATATAGGGGTACTGTTTATCATCTCTTAAAACTATATTATATTTAGGTCTATTTTTTTTAATCAAATTTGACTCAAGAACTAAAGCTTCTACTTCATTTTGAACTATTATATATTCAAAATCAGCTATATGGCTTACCATGGCAAGCACCTTTGCGCCCTTGTTTTTATTGTTATCAAAATACTGCCTAACCCTATTTTTAAGAGAGATAGCTTTGCCGACATAAATGATTTCGCCTTCACTATTTCTCATTATATATACGCCAGGTTTGTCTGGAAGTTCTTTTAGTTTTTCATTAAGTTGTTTACGGCTCAAATTTCCTTGCAGCTCTCTTTCAAGTAATCTAAGTCATGGCCTTCAAGGTATGGGCTTAGAAGTTCATAGCATTTTTTATTATAGGCATTTACCC
>NZ_CAUPHG010000102.1:0-5298 GCF_963510915.1 uncultured Anaerococcus sp.
GAATGCCGCCCTGTCACGGCGGAGGTCGTGGGTTCGATTCCCATCCAGGTCGCCAATACTTAAAATAACCGAGCTTTAATAGCTTATTACAAAAAGGGATTAGTATTCTAATCTCGCCCAACCATTTTTATGGGCTGATGTAGCTCAATTGGTAGAGCAACTGACTTGTAATCAGTAGGTTGTGGGTTCAATTCCTATCATCAGCTCCATATGCGGATGTGGCTCAGTGGTAGAGCATCGCCTTGCCAAGGCGAGGGTCGCGAGTTCGAATCTCGTCATCCGCTCCAGTTATAGCTTGCTTAGCAAGCTTTTTTAATTTACATTTACTTAGGTTATTTGACTAGGATATAAAAATAAGATATACTAATATGGTAGAGAATATTTATGCGTCATTAGCTCAGCTGGATAGAGCGTCTGGCTACGGACCAGAAGGCCTGGAGTTCGAATCTTCAATGACGCGCCATAATTAGAGGAAGCTTATATGAGCTTTCTTTTTTTGTACGTATTAAAGATGTCGACTTATTTATATTATAAATCTTGTTTCATGCTAATATAATGTATTACATTTTTATATTTATATTTTATATAAATTTAATGTGATTTTTCTAGATTTTTTATTTCGAAGGGGTAAAATTTTAAAAATATATAAAGAGGTACTAAAATGAACGCAAAAAAGATATTAATTTTCATATTATTTTTGATATTTATCATTATTGGTTATAAATTATTTAGAAATAATTCTAATAAGCCTGCTAATATAGAATATAAAGAAACTAGTGTAAATGATCTTTCAAGTGTTAAAAATAAGGGAGAAATATATTTGGCAGGCGGTTGTTTTTGGGGAGTAGAAGGATATTTTAAGAAGATTCATGGTGTCCTTAATACTGATGTTGGCTATGCCAATGGGAAAACATCCGAGACCAATTATGAAAAAATCGGTAAGACAGACCATAGTGAGACTGTAAAAATCACTTATGATCAAGATCAAATACCTTTGCAGGATATCCTAGAATATTATTTTAGGATAATTGATCCGACATCTATTAACAAGCAAGGTAATGATGCAGGGAGGCAATATAGAACTGGGATTTATTTTACAAATGAGAATGATAAGCTTATTATAGATGAGATTATTAGGCAGGTACAAGAAAAGTACAAAGATAAAATTTTAGTTGAGGTTCTTCCTTTGAAGAATTTTGTACTTGCAGAAGACTATCATCAAGATTATCTGGATAAAAATCCTGGAGGTTATTGTCATATTAATATTTCTTTGGCAGAAAAGCCTTTAGAATCAAAGAAAATCAAGAAAAACGAAAAGGAATTAAAAGAAAAGCTAACAGAAGAAGAGTATAAGGTGACCCAGGAAAATGAAACTGAGAAACCTTTTTCATCAGAATATGATGATTTTGACCAACCTGGAATTTACGTTGATGTTGTTACAGGTGAACCACTATTTTCATCCAAAGACAAGTATGATGCAGGTTGTGGTTGGCCATCCTTCACAAAACCAATAGATTCAAATATTAATTATAAAAGTGATAAGACTAGTGGTATGCAAAGGGTAGAAGTGAGGAGCAAAAAAGGCGACTCCCACCTAGGTCATGTATTTAATGATGGTCCAAAGGAAAAGGGTGGGGCTAGATATTGCATAAATGGTGCAGCTTTGAAATTTATACCTCTTAGCAAGATGAAAGAAGAAGGCTATGGAGCCTATATTGATAAGGTGAAATGATATTACAAGAGGGATGATATACCCTCTTCTTTGGTAAAATCTAACTATTGTAAAAATGAAATATTTTAATAATCAATAATATTTTGTTTTAAAGCATATCTGAAGTTATTTATCCTAATCTTTAATAAATTTCCCTCAAAGGGGATTAAAAGAAAAAACTTTATATAAATTTAATATTTTTTTCATTATTTGCCTATAATTTGGGTATATATTAGCTTGTAGGAGGAGAATATGAATAATAGATCTTATAAAAAACCGAGCGGAAGATTTTCTTCTTTTGCTTCAGCTTTAATTGGTGCTGTTGTTGGTGGATTTGTAGTATATTTTCTACTAGCAGGAGTTGGTACAAACAATAAAGAAGTAAGTAAAAATACAAGTCAAATAGAATCAAAACAAGATAATACTAAGCAAGTCGAAATTAAAGACAATGAGTCTATGGAATCTGTTGTTGTTAAAAAATCAATTGATTCTGTTGTTGGTATTAATACAGTATCAAAGGTTACTAGACAGTCGTTTTTCGGCCCTCAATCTGGCTATGTAGAAGGTATCGGATCTGGATCAATCGTAAGCGAAGATGGCTATATTGTGACAAATTCTCACGTCGTTAGCGATGGGGAAGCCAAGGAGATTAGCGTCTTATTTAATAATGGTGAGACTGCTCCAGCTGAGCTAGTTTGGAATGACGCATCTTTAGATCTTGCCATAATCAAAGTAGATAAAAATAATAAAAATCTAAAGTCAATTGCTATTGGGGATTCAGATAAAATTGGCGTTGGAGATAGGGTAGTTGCAATTGGTAACCCACTTGGTTTCCAGCTTCAATCCACAGTCACATCTGGTATTATTTCTGGTCTTAATAGGTCAGTATCATTTAATACAGGTGTTCAAATGGATGGACTTATGCAAACAGATGCTGCAATCAACTCTGGCAACTCTGGTGGAGCCTTATTAAACTCTAAGGGTGAGCTAATTGGAATTAATACTGCCAAGGCAGGAAATAGCGATGGTATTGGTTTTGCGATTCCAATTAATACCGTAAAACCAGTTATAGACAAGATTAGGGAAAATGGAAAGTTTGACTCGGTTTACTTAGGAATTACAGGTCAGTCCCTTGATTATTTAAGAAAATTGCAATACCTAAAGGATAATATCAAAGCAAAAAGTGGTATTTACGTAGTAAGTGTATTTACAAATGACTCTACAATCAAAGAAGGCGATGTAATTACAGCCATAGATGGTAAGCCAGTAAAAGATATGGGAGCATTGAAGAAACTTCTACTAGCCTACAACCTTGGTGACACAGTCAAGCTATCAATTGAGAGGGATGGCAAGGAAGAGGAAGTAAACTTTAAATTCACAGTAGATTCGTCAAATGTAGATGAATATAAGTCTGCAAGACCAAATGAAACCAAAGAAAAACAGGAAGAAAAATCAAATCCATTTTTCAATCTTCCATAATAATAAAAAGAGCAGTTTTTACGAGCTGCTCTTTTTGTTTTTTTAAAAATGGCTAAATGCAAGTATTTATCAAAAAATAAAATACTTTTTTGGGGTCAAGAAATTATCTTGACATGGCATAAACAAGCGTGTATAATAGTGAAGTCAAGTAAAAATATTGACAGGTGATATTATGGAGAAAATAGTAAAAGTAGCCCAGCTATATGATATATATGGCGCACTTCTAAATGAAAAGCAAAAAGATGTTATTAATTGCTATTATAACGAAGATTTATCCCTTCAAGAGATTGCCGATAATGACGGTAGGTCAAAGCAGGCTATTTCAGATATGATTAATAGGAGTGTGGATAAATTATTTGAGTTTGAAAATGAGCTTTCTTTACTAAAAAGCAAAACAGAACTCAAGGCTTCTCTTTTGGATATAAGAGAGCTGATTGAAAGTTCAAATAATAAAGAAGCAATTGATAAGCTAACAGAATTAATTGAAAAGATTTAGGAGCATATATGGTTTTTGAAAGCCTTTCGGATAGACTCCAAGCAGCCCTTGGAAAACTAACGGGAAAAGGAAAATTAAACGAAAAAGATATTGACACTGCTATGAGAGAGATAAGACTATCACTCCTTGAGGCAGATGTTAATTACAAGGTTGTAAAAGACTTTGTCAAGACTATTAAGGAAAGATCACTAGGCGCTGAAGTGATGAATTCACTTTCTCCAGGACAGATGGTAGTTAAAATCGTAAATGAAGAGCTAACAGAGCTTATGGGTAAGGAAAATTCCAGACTTGCCCTAAAAGGCGGCACACCTCACATGGTGATGATGGTTGGTCTTCAAGGTTCTGGTAAGACTACTCATTCTGGTAAACTTGTAAAAATGCTAAAAAAGGATAATAGAAATCCTATGCTAGCAGCCCTTGATATCTACAGACCTGCAGCTATTGAACAATTAAAGGTTGTAGGTAAACAGGCAGATACATTTGTATTTGAAAAGGGCAAGGAAGATCCTGTAAAAATTGCCAAAGAGGCAAAAGATTATGCGAGAATAAATAATTATGATACGGTAATTCTCGATACAGCAGGTAGGCTTCAGATAGATACTGACCTTATGGAAGAGCTCAAGGCTATCAAAGAAACAGTTAAACCTGATGAAATCCTCTTGGTTGTGGATGCTATGACTGGTCAAGAAGCAGTAAATGTAGCTAAATCCTTTGATGACTACCTAGATATAACAGGAGTCATCCTCACCAAACTAGATGGTGATGCAAGGGGCGGTGCAGCTTTATCAATCAGACAAGTCGTAGGCAAACCTATCAAATTTATAGGTGTAGGTGAAAAACTTGACGATTTAGAGCCTTTCTATCCAGACAGGATGGCAAGTAGAATCCTTGGAATGGGTGATGTACTTTCGCTAATAGAAAAGGCTGAAGAACAATTTTCCTTAGAAAACGCTAAAAAACTCGAAGAAAAGATGAGGGAGCAAACCTATAGTCTGGACGATTTTATGGAACAAATCCAACAGATAAAAAACATGGGTCCTCTCGAAGACCTACTAGCGATGATCCCTGGAGTAAATTCAAAGATGCTCAAGGGTGTTAATGTGGATGATGCTGGTTTTGATAAAATCGAAGCCCTTATTAATTCCATGACTAAGGAAGAACGAAACAAGCCTGAAATTATTGGCAATAGCAGAAAAGTAAGGATTGCAAATGGTTCTGGAGTAGATGTTCGTGAATTAAATAAGCTTTTAAAACAATTCAAAGAGCTTAAAAAGATGATGAAAAAAATGAACGGACTACAGAAAAAAGCAAAAAGAGGCAGAGGCTTTCCAAAGATGCCTTTCTTTTAAAAATTAGGAGGAAAAAATGGCAGTAAAAATTAGATTAAAAAGATTAGGACAAAAGAAAAAACCATTCTACAGAGTGGTAGTAGCAGACTCTAGAAGAGCTAGAGATGGTAGATTTATCGAAGAAATTGGTTACTATAACCCAGTTTCAGAACCAAAAGTATTTAGAGTTGACAACGAAAAAGCTAAGCAATGGATTAAAAACGGTGCTCAACCAACATCTATTGTAGAAAAGCTATTCAAAGACAATGATGTATTAGCATAAT
>NZ_CAUPHG010000103.1:0-5297 GCF_963510915.1 uncultured Anaerococcus sp.
TTTCTGCCATAATTTACCTCCTTGTGGTGATTCGGGTTTCCCCTCCCACTGCTTTGACAGTACTAAACTTCTTCTATATCACTGAATTCAAGGTCTATGAGTGTATCACGACCAAACATATCTACATATGCTTTAATATTGCCCTTTTCCATGTCGATTTCTTCGATTTTTGCGACAAAGTCTTTGAATGGGCCTGCAATGATATTTACGTCATCGCCTGGTTTTACATTAATGTTGAGTACTGGTTCTTTTTCCTTAACCCCAAATTTTCTTACTTCGGCTTTTGTTAAAGGAACAGGGTCTCCATCAGGTCCCACAAAACCTGTTACGCCTTGGGTATTTCTTATGATATACCAAGACTTACTTGTAACGTTCATTTTTACCATAACATAACCAGGAAATAACTTTCTAGTCTTTACTTTCTTATCGTTGTTTTTAACCTCGACATACTCTTCTGTAGGTACGGTCACATCTATAATGTCTGGGTTTTGCTCATTATCAATCATCATTTGAATCTTGTCAGCAACCCTATTTTCGTAACCAGTATAGGTGTGAACTACATACCATCTAGCATTTTTTTCTATCTCAGTTAATAAAGCTTCTTTTTCTTCTTCTTTATTTGTTTCGAAATTTAAAGAATCGTTCATTGTCCACCTACATTATTGTTGAAAGTAGGAAATGGAATACCTTATCGAGTACCCAAATTGCAACTCCTGTAGCTGCACTTATGGCGATTACTAATAAAGTATATTCCAAAGTAGTCTTCTTATCAGGCCATTGGATTCTCTTAAATTCTTTACCAACTCCAGAGAAGAAAGAATCTTTTTTCTTAGCCATTTTGTCTCCTACCTTGTTTCTTTATGCACTGTGTGCTTTTTGCAGAATGGGCAGTATTTTTTAAGCTCAATTCTCTCGCTATGATGTGTTTTGTTTTTTGTTGTATCATAGTTTCTGTTTTTGCATTCTGTGCATTCTAATTTAACTTTTACTCTCATAAAACACCTCCTATTTGTCTATACGGATACTTCCATACAATCATATATATTACCCGCTAAGTCTATACTTGTCAACACTTGCCAACCTATTTGAGGAGTTTTTTTACAAATTCTTCTCTTTTTTTGACAAGCAACTGTCTAAGATCATCTAAATCGTGGTTAGAAAAACAAGTATCACTATAAGAAAGAAGAATATCTTCGATATCATCAAATTCATATAGGCCTTCTTCTTCAAACCTTCCTAAATATTCATCTTCCCTATCATAATACACAAGAGGTGGATAGGCTTTGATTTTTGATGTATCAAAAGCTACGTAGGATTCTTTAGCATAAACCCTACCCCTAACAATTAAAAAACTCTCTCTTATATCGATTTCTCTCCCACTCTTACAATCCTTAATCAAGACAAAGGCCGTTTTCTTTAATGGTGTTTACTATTTCCATGGCAGATTCGTTTGCAATTTCTTCTGTTTCCGCTTCTACCATTACTCTTATAAGTGGCTCTGTACCAGATTTACGAACAAGGATTCTACCTGAATCTTTAAGATTTTTTTCAATTTTTTCTATACTTTTCTTTACATTCTCATTATCTAAAACAGTATTTTTATCCTTAACTCTTACATTTATTAGGACTTGCGGATAGATTTTAAGGTCACGAACCAAGCTCTTTAGGTCACTTTTAGATTCAATCATAGCTTCCATTATTTTTAAAGAAGTTAAAATACCATCACCGGTGTTAGCAAACTTCTTTATAATAATATGGCCTGATTGCTCACCACCTAGCTCAATATCTTTTTCATACATTCTATCATGAACGTTTTTGTCACCAACATCTGTTTTTTCATACTTAATTCCAAGACTGTCAAAGGCCTTATATAATCCAAGGTTAGACATGACAGTTGTAACAACAGAATTTGAGTCTAGTGCCCCATCTTTTTTCATGAAATTTGCCAAGATATAAAGGATAGAATCCCCATCTATAATATTTCCCTCATTGTCAATAGCTATACACCTATCACAATCACCATCAAAGGCAAAACCTAAGTCAAGTTTATTTTCTACTACATATTTTCTTAAACCATCTATGTGGGTAGATCCTGCATCTCTATTTATATTAAATCCATTTGGTTCTGCATTTATAACATAAGTATCTGCTCCAAGAGCATCGTATACTGGCTTAGCAATTGTAAAGGCAGCTCCATTTGCGCAATCAAGACCAACTTTTATTCCCTCAAAAGACTTAGTTACTGTTTGTATAAGATAGGCAATATACCTATTACGACCTCCAATATAGTCAACAGTTCTTCCTATATCCTCACCAACAGCAAGGTCTATATCTTCGATATTAGAGTCTATATAAGCTTCAAGTTTATAGAGAAACTCATCTTCCATTTTTTCTCCATACTTATTTATAATTTTTATACCGTTATCATAATAAGGATTGTGGCTTGCTGTAATCATTATTCCACAATCAAAGTCTTCTGTTCTTGTAATATATGAAACTGAAGGAGTTGGTGTAACGTGTAAAAGATGAGCATTTGATCCTGATGAAGTAATACCAGCTGACAAAGCATCTTCAAACATATAAGATGACCTCCTGGTATCCTTGCCAATTAGGATTTTTCCCCTACCATTATTTTTTGTAGAAAAATAATCTCCAATAAACCTACCAATTTTAAAAGCATGGTAAACATTAAGATTTTTATTGGCCTCACCCCTAAATCCATCTGTACCAAAATATTTCATAGTATCTCCTTTCAAAATTATTTACCCATACATTATACTGCTTAGTTGATATTTTATAAATAAACTCATGAAAATTAGATGATTTTAAATTTATAAATATCTGATATAATATATTTATGAAGAAATTAGATTACATTCCAAGAACAAATATAAAAATGATCCACATTGACGGTGCCTATTCATTTGGAATCGACTCTATTTTACTTGGCGATTTTGCAAAAATGAAAAGAGGAAAAACCCTCCTCGATATTGGGTCAGGCAATGGTATTTTGGCATTGATGGCAAATAGTCTTTACGATTTAGAAAAAGTATTTGCCGTAGAAATCCAAGAAGCTAAGGCAAAAATCCTAAAAGAAAATTTAGTCCTTAACAACATACAAAATATAGAAATAATAAATGAAGACTTAAATAATATTGTTTTTAAAGAAAACAGCTTAGATTACATAATAACAAATCCCCCTTACTATAAGATTGACCAAAATCTCCAAAATAAAGACGAGGAATTTCTAATATCTAGGCAAGAACTTTACTTAAATCTTGACGATATTTTTGCCTTTGCAAACAAAACTTTAAAGGATAAGGGCAAGCTCTTTATGATCCACAAACCAGAACGCATGGTTGAAATTTTTAATAAATGTGGAAATGTTAAAGCAAAAAAAATTAGATTTGTGTCTTCTACCTACAATACCAAACCCCAATTTATACTCATAGAATTTGTTAAAAACGCCAAAGATGGAATAAAAATAGAAGACCCAATCATAATTTATAAAGACGGTTCATATACCGAACAAGTTAGAAAAATAAATGGAACCTACAAGGAGGACTAATGGACTACCAAATATATTTTGTGCCAACACCAATCGGCAACCTCGAAGACATGACCATAAGAGCAATAAATACTTTAAAAGCTTGTGACCTAATAGCCTGCGAAGACACTAGAGAATCAAAAAAACTTTTAGATTTTTATGAGATAAATAAACCCCTCACCTCCTACCACAAATTTAATGAGCAAGCCAAAAGCGAGGAACTAATTAAAAAGGCCATCGAAGGATTGACAATAGGAGTAATCAGCGATCAGGGTATGCCAGGCATGTCTGATCCTGGGGAAATCCTCATAAAAAAATGTATTGAGAATAACATCTCCTACACAATTCTTCCTGGCCCAAGCTCCATTCTAACAGCCCTCATTGGCTCTGGTCAGGATATGTCATACTTCAGCTTTTATGGATTTATAGGAAAAAAATCCAAAGAAAAAAAAGAACTTTATGAAAAATTAAAAAATGAAGACAAAACTTCAATTATTTTCGACTCGGTCCACAACCTCCCAAAAACAATCGAAGACTTTAAGGAAATTTTTCCAGAAAGAAAACTTACCATAGCAAGAGAACTTACAAAAAAATTTGAGGAATACAAAACCTACACAATTAAAGACATAGACCCAGAGCAAATCACCTTCAAAGGTGAATTCGTTCTTATTTTAGAAGGCAGAAAAGAAGAAGAATCTGACGACATTTCAAGTTTTGACAAGAAAATACAAGAAATGATTGATGACGGCAAGTCTACCAAAGAAATCGTAAAAAAAATTAAAAAAGAAAGTTCATTTTCAAAAAATGAAATTTATGATTATGTAATTAATTTTAAATAAGAGATCTTATGAAAAGAACAAAAAAAAATTTAAGTATAATCTTGGTAATGCTTGTAATAGAAATAATCTTATATTTTATGCTCTAAATCATCCAGAAGCTTCCTTCCCATGGTCTAATGATATAACATACATCATTTACATGACCTATCTGATATTAATAATTTATTTCGTAAGTAAGGGTTAAATAAACAAAAATAAAAAATTAACTAAAAAATACCGGACTGAAGACCAGACCGGTATTTTAAATTTCTCATAAAAAAACCACCCACATTGTGGATGGTTAAATTATTATTTTCTTTTTCTGTTTTTTCTTTTAGCAGCGTCGATTTTCTTTTTCTTTATAACGCTTGGTTTTTCGTAGTGTTCTCTTCTTCTATATTCAGAAAGTACACCGGATCTTGCGCATTGTCTTTTGAATCTCTTAATCGCACTGTCGATTGATTCGTTTTCTCCAACTCTGATTTCTGTCATCTCTATCCCCCCTCTCGTATATGCACGGTCTAGACTCAAATCAGCCTGGTGGCCATTGTAGGCTTCTATCACCAAGAACATGGAAATGCATATGAGGCACTGTTTGACCCCCGTCTTCTCCTATGTTATTGACAATCCTATATCCAGAATCAGCTATGCCCTTATCGTGGGCTATCTTTCTGATTGCCAAAAATATCTTGCCTATCAATTCACTATCAGACTCATCGAGAGTCTCTAAACTTTGGATGTGCTTTTTTGGTATAACAAGAAAATGGATAGGTGCTTGTGGATCTAAATCGTCAAATGCAATTAACTCTTCATCTTCGTAGATTATCTTAGATGGGATTTCTCCGTCTACAATCTTACAAAATACACAATCCATACTTCACCCCCATTAATATATATGTTACCACAATTATTTTTAAGAGTAAAGTATTTTT
>NZ_CAUPHG010000104.1:0-5276 GCF_963510915.1 uncultured Anaerococcus sp.
ATAAAAACTTTTTCATCTCATCCTCCTTTATCTTGTTACTTATATAATACCCAAATTTTTTTAAAAAAAGGATTTCCTAAATAATTCAAAAAAAGCGGCCGGAGCCGCTTGTAAATTTTTATAAAATCATTAATAAGAAGATGATTAAAAAGACCATTAAAACCTTGGCACCCAAGGGCAAGATTTTAACTTCTTTTTCCCAATCTGTGCTCCTATACATTTTTTGCTCGTCTATATATGAACTCGTAAAGGACAAAGATTTTATATAATAGGTTAAATTTTCCTTAATTTTAATGATTTTATCTTTCAACTTCAATCCTTTTTGTATTTTCTAGAATAAATTTATAATATTATCATTTTCGTCAACATCAATGGCTAGGGCATTTGGATGTTTTGGTAGGCCTGGCATAGTTAGAACCTTATTTAGATAGGCAACTATAAACCTTGATCCTGTCTTAATTTTGATGTCAGAAACTGTGATTTCAAATCCTTCTGGTCTGCCCTTGATTTTTCAATAATCTGTTAGAGATGCTGCAGTTTTTGAAATACAAACTGGGAAATTCTTGTAACCAAGTTCGTCGATTTTATCAAGGACCGCCCTTGCCTCGTCTGTGAAATTAACCTTGGCTGCACCGTAGATTTCCTTGGCGATTGTGTTGATTTTCTCTTCTGTTGATAGGTCATCCTCATAAAGAAGTTTGACTTCCTCTTTATTAGATTCAACTATTTTAACAAGTTTTTGAGCTAGGTCAATAGCACCGTCACCGCCTTTTGCCCATACTTGGGTTAGGGAGAATTCAACGCCAAAGTCTTTTGCCCATTCTTCCATGAATTTAATTTCAGCTTCCGTATCTGTCACAAATTGATTTAGGGCAACTATTACAGGAAGATTGTATTTTCTCATATTTTCCACGTGTTTTTCAAGGTTTTTAACCCCTTCTTTTAGGGCATCAAGATTTTCTTCTGTTAAGTTTGCTTCTTCTACTCCACCGTGAAGTTTAAGGGCCTTGATTGTTGCAACTACAACAGCTGCCTTTGGACGTAGGCCGGAAACCCTACATTTGATATCTAAAAATTTCTCCGCACCTAAATCTGCCCCAAAACCTGCTTCTGTGATTACATAGTCAGAGTATTTAAGGGCTGTCTTTGTTGCAATAACTGAATTACAGCCGTGGGCAATATTGGCAAATGGGCCGCCGTGGATGATTGCTGGGTTGTTTTCCAAAGTTTGAACTAGGTTTGGATTTAAGGCATCTTTAAGGATTGCCACGATTACCCCTTCAATTTTCAAATTTTTTACAAAAATCGGTTTATCATCTTGGTTATAACCTACCATTATATCACCAATTCTTGATCTTAGGTCTTCTAGGTCTTCTGCAAGACATAAAATAGCCATGATTTCACTTGCAACTGTGATATCAAAGGAAGAATCCCTTTCGTCCTTTCCATTGGCGTTGATTTTTATCCTTCTAAGGGCCCTTTCATTCATGTCCATGACATAGTTAAACAAAACTTTCTTGAAGTCAAGCTCGTTACCTTGGAAGATGTGGTTATTAATCAAGGCCATAATAGCGTTGTGGGCAGATGTGATGGCGTGAAAATCCCCATTAAAATGTAGGTTTATCTCTTCCATAGGGATAACCTGAGCATAGCCACCACCTGTTGCCCCGCCTTTTCTACCTAAAACTGGGCCAAAAGATGGTTCTCTAAGGGCAACTGTAGATTTTTTTCCAATTTTATTTAGGCCGTCAGATAGGCCTACTGTCACAGTTGACTTTCCTTCCCCAGATGAGGTTGGGTTTATAGATGTGACTAGGACTAAGTTTTCTGATAAGTTGTCAAAATTTTCTCTTTTTATCTTTGCCTTGTAGTCCCCATATTTTATTAATTTATCGGCTGAAATGCCAATCTTTGCCGCAACGTCTTCTATTTTTTCTTTTTTTGCTTGTAAAGATATTTCGTAATCAGTCTTCATTTTCCCTCACTTTAATGATAAATGTCCGATGTCTTTTCTGTAAAAAAGATTGTCACACTTGATTTTTTCAACATCCTTATAGGCGGCTTCTCTCGCTTCCGCAAGGCTCTCACCTTCTTGACACACGATTAAAACCCTACCGCCATTTGTAAGAATCTTTCCATCACTTTCCTTTGTACCCATATGGAAAACTTTTGAATCAAGACCATCAAGGCCTGTAATTTCAAAACCTTTTTCGTAGGATTCTGGATAACCCTTTGAAGCAAGGACAACACCGATATAGGCCCTATCCTTCCACTTAATTTCAATTTTCCTTCCATCAAGGACTGCTTCTGCCAAGTCGTAAAGACTTGTCTCCATAGACAAGAGGATAATTTCTGTCTCAGGGTCACCAAAACGGACGTTGTATTCTATAGTTTTTATTCCGTCTTTGGTTTTAATAAGGCCTGCAAATAAAATTCCCTTAAAAGGTCGGCCTTCTTTAATCATAGCCTTGGCTGTTGGTCTTACAACCTTTTCTAAGGCTTCCTCAATGTCAGATTCAGTAATGTGTTTAATTGGCATATAAACGCCCATACCACCAGTATTTAGACCCTCGTCATTGTCAAATGCCCTCTTGTGATCTTGAACGACTTTCATTGGCATAACAATCTCGCCTGACACAAAGGCTAGGAGGGAAAATTCTTCTCCCTCAAGAAATTCTTCTATAACAACAGATGCACCAGCTTGTGCAAATTTCTGGTCAACCATAATCTCTTTTAAGGCTTCCTTACCTTCTTCGAGATTTTGGGCAATAATTACTCCCTTACCTGCAGCGATCCCGTCAGCCTTAATTACCAAAGGAAATTGAGATTTCTCTACATAAGCTAGAGCTTTTTTATAATCTGTAAAAGTTTCATAGGATGCTGTTGGTATGGCGTATTTTTTCATCAAATCTTTGGCAAAGGCCTTTGAACCTTCAAGGATAGCAGCAGCCTTATTTGGGCCAAAGACTCTGATTTTTTCTTTTTCCAAAAGGTCTACGATTCCATCAACCAAAAAGGCTTCTGGCCCTACAAAGACAAGGTCAATTTTATTTTCCTTGCAAAAACTTGGAAGTTCTCCGACTTCGCAAGTGATACAAGTGCCAAACTGGGCCACGCCAGGATTTTCTCCCAGCATATAAATTTCGTGGCCTTCCCTATATAATTTATCAGAAATGGCATGCTCCCTGCCGCCATTTCCTACTACTAATACCCTTGCCATATTAATGTTTAAAGTGGCGCATGCCGGTAAATACCATGGCTATGCCATTTTCATTACAAGCTTCGATTGATTCTTCGTCACGAATTGATCCGCCTGGTTGGATGATGGCTTTTATGTCGTGTCCCGCTGCCTCATCAACACTATCCCTAAATGGGAAGAAGGCATCAGATGCAAGAACTGCTCCGTTGGCCTTATCTCCTGCTTGTTTAAAGGCAATCTCAGCTGCACCAACCCTATTCATTTGACCAGCACCCACACCTACAGTTTGGCCGTCCTTGGCAAGTAAGATTGCATTTGATTTGACATGTTTTACAATCTTGTAGGCAAATTCTAGGTCTTTTAGGTCTTCTTCGCTTACCTTTGTCTCTGTAACTGTTTCTAGTTTTTCATAAACCTTGTCATCGTAGTCTTGGACTAGGATTCCTCCCCTAACTGATTTTATTAGTTTAGGATTTTTGTTGGTTTTCTTAGGAATCTTATAAATTCTGACGTTTTTCTTCTTTTCTAGGATTTCTAGGGCTTCGTCTTCATAGTCATAGGCAAGAATAATTTCTAGGAAAATCTCGTGCATTTTTTCTGCAGTTTGCTTATCAATTATGCCATTAATTGCAACAATGCCGCCGAAGATTGAAACAGGATCAGCTTCAAAAGCACGCTCCCATGCTTCAAAAACAGTCTTACCTGTAGCAACCCCACATGGATTCATGTGTTTTAGGCCAACACAAACTGTTTCGTCGAATTCTTGCAAGATATCAAGAGCAGCTGATGCGTCTTGGATATTGTTATAAGACATTTTCTTGCCGTGTAATTGGACGCAATCTTGAAGAGCATAAGAAACTTCCTCATCTGAAACATAGAAAGCTGCCTTTTGATGAGGATTTTCCCCATACCTTAGTTCATCTTCTAGTCTAAAGGTTAAATTCAAACTTTCTTCACTTCCGTTTATTTTATTAAAATAAGAAGCTATTAAAGAATCGTATTGAGCAGTTTTATTAAAAACTTTTCCTGCAAGCCTTTGTCTTGTTTCAAGGCTTGTCTCATTATTTTCTTCTAATTCCTTGATGATTGTGTCATAGTCATTTTTATCTGTAACTACTGTTACAAATTTATAATTTTTTGCAGCTGATCTTAGCATAGAAGGACCACCGATATCGATATTTTCAATGATTTCTTCATGGCTTACTCCTTCTTTGGCAAGGGTTTCTGCGAAAGGATAAAGATTAACGCAAATTAGGTCTATATAGTGGATATCATTGTCTTTAAGCTCTGCGATATGGCCATCATTATCCCTTTTTGAAAGTAGACCGCCGTGGACTTTTGGGTGGAGGGTCTTGACCCTACCTTCTAGAATTTCTGGAAAACCTGTGTAGTCTTCTATAGAAATGCAATCTACTCCTGCTTCTCTTAGGTGGTTTAAAGTCCCACCAGTGGAAATTATTTCAAAACCATTTGCCACAAGACCCTTGGCAAAATCTGCCACACCGGCCTTATCGCTAACACTTATTAAAGCTCTTTTCATTTTTCCCCCTTTAGGATTTCTGCTCCTGTCTTTATGTAAAGCCTGTGCTCTACTTCATGAACCTCTTTTTCTATCTCATCTAGACTCTTTGTGTAATCAACCTTAAACTTATCTTGGGCGAGGATTTCTCCGCCGTCGATTTCTTCGTTTACATAATGGATTGTAACTCCGATATATTCCTCTCCCGCTTCATATGCTCTTTTAATTGACTCAATTCCCTTATATTTTGGAAGGAGGGAAGGATGGATATTAACCACCTTGCCCTTAAATTTTTCTAGAAAATCTTTTGATAAAATCCTCATGTAGCCTGCTAGGAAAATATAATCTAAGTCTTTTACCTTTTCTAGGATTTCTTTTTCATAAGCGGCCTTATTTTCATAATCTTTTGGATTATAGACAAAGGTGTTGATATTTTTATCTTCCGCTTTTTTTATCACCTTAGCACCAGGTTTGTCACAAACCATTATTTCAATATCTGCAAGGCTTTTTATTTCATCTGAACTTGCCAAGGCTTCGAAGTTTGTGCCTGTTCCAGAG
>NZ_CAUPHG010000105.1:0-5237 GCF_963510915.1 uncultured Anaerococcus sp.
GACGGCGCTTGGGAGTGCTGTACTAAAATCAATCCCTTGCGCCATGTCGAGCGAATGCGAGACATCTTATGAATGAGGGGTCTTTTGTTCATAAGGTCCCTCCTCCTCCTTCGTCGTCGTTCGGGACGGCGCTAGGATTTGCGGTATCATTAACAAGCTCTGCGCCATGTCGAGCGAATGCGAGACATCTTATGAATACAAGGGATTTTGACTTTTTTAACTTATCTTATATAATGATATTACAATGTAACACAGAAAGGAAATTCCTATGACTACTATAACTATTAGATTAAATAAGGATGACAAGGAGCTTTTTAAAAGAGTCGCTGATGAGAAAAGTCAATCTTTATCAGATTGGGCGAGGGAAACCTTGCTTAGAAATATAGAAGAAGAATACGACGAAAAACTAATCGAGGATTATCTTATAAATAAAGAAAATATGAAATTTTATACCAGTAATGAAGTGAAAAAAGAGCTTGGTCTATGAGGATAATTTATTCTGATCAGGCTCTCAAATCTCTAAAGAAATTGGATAGGCCAGTTCAAAAGATGATAATTTCCTATATGGACAAAATTGCTCTATTAGAGGAACCAAGGGCTAGGGGCAAGGCTTTATCGGCAAATCTTAGAGGGTTTTGGAGGTATAGGGTAGGTGACTATAGGATTCTTTGCGAAATCCAAGATGAAAAGATAGTCATTTGTGTGGTTGACATTGACCATAGGAAAAATATATATAAGAGATAGATAACCGCTACTTGGCGGTTTTTTTAGTGCTTATAATTGTTTATGCTTTCTCCGAGCCATGTCGAACGTATGTGAGACATCTTATAAATTAGAGGTCATTCCTTTGTGGGATTCTTCGGTCGTTTCTCTCCCTCAGAATGACGGTTAGAGTTGGCGTTGTCCTTAAAACTTTGCGTCATGTCGAACCTATGCGAGACATCTTATGAATGGGGGTCTTTTCTTTATAAGGTCCCTCCTCCTCCTTCGTCGTCGTTCGGGACGGCGCTAGGATTTGCGGTATCATTAACAAGTCCTGCGCCATGTCGAGCGAATGTGAGACATCTCATGAACGTGGGGGTCTTTTATTCATAAGATCCCTCCTCCTTCGTCGTCGTTCGGGACGGCGCTGGGGGATGCTTACTATTAATCCACCTTGACATAGTCCCAAATAGTACTATAATAATCATATTACAAATAATTGTTTATTTATTTTAGAGAAAGAGGGTTTATGAATTTTGAACTTGATCCTATGGTCTCTATTTTTTCTTTGCTAAGGTGTGCAAATGGCATTAATAGGGAGAGGGCAAAGTTTTACGGTCTAAGCGACCTTGAAACTATTATCCTTATCCATATTGGCTTTATGGAAAATCCTACCCAAAAAAGTATCGCCGATAAGCTCAGCGCTCCCAAGCAGACTATTAACAATATTATTAAGGGTCTGAGTAATGAGGGTCTTATCGACCTTATCCCAGATGAGGGTGATAGGAGGATTAGGATTTTAAGATTAACTAGCCAGGGAGAA
Organism: uncultured Anaerococcus sp.; assembly: GCF_963510915.1. Classification (GTDB taxonomy): domain Bacteria; phylum Bacillota; class Clostridia; order Tissierellales; family Peptoniphilaceae; genus Anaerococcus. Next base: position 1,526 of record NZ_CAUPHG010000105.1, read on the forward strand.
AAAATTAGGGACGAGAGGTTAAAACCTATTAACGAATCCAACAAGAGAATTTACGAGAGCTTGGGCGATGAGAAGGCAAGAGAGATTAAAAATGCTTTGAAACTTCTAATTGACTCAATCAAGGGAGATTTTAAGAAGGAGGAAGAATGGAAAGTATAAAAGAATTTTATAAGTCATTTTCCTATATGAAAAAATATTTGGGTGCTTATAAGAAAAATAGAAATATTTCAAGAGTCTATACCAGCCTTGAAACTATCTTAGAGCTCGCCATTCCAGCTATTATGGGCATGACCCTTAATGAAGCTGTGAAGGGTCAAGACTTGGGTCTTGCAATCAAATATGGGATATTGATGGTCATCTTATCTTTAATTACTATGGTTTGTGGGATGCAGGCAACAAAAAACGCAGGGATTGCCTCATCTGGTATGGGCTACAATGCTAGGCTTGCCCAGTTTGAAAATATCCAGCGCTTTTCTTTTGAAGACATAGATTATTTTGGGGTCCCATCGCTTTTGACAAGGTTGTCGTCTGATACCCAGCAGACTACCTTTTCTATGTTTGTATCAACAAGATTTGTAATTAAGACTGTGGCAATGGCTCTTGTGGCTTTTGTTTTGGCATTAAAGTCTAGCCTAAAATTGTCACTTATATTTTTGCTAGCTGTGCCAATTCTCTTTGCACTTTTGATGGGTCTTACTACCTATGCCATTCCAAAATTTAGGAAAGCTCGTTACCAATATGACAAGCTCAACCTAGTTGTTGAAGAAAACCTCAAAAATATGCGTGTCATTAAGGCATTTTTTAGGAAAAGATATGAGCTTGATAAGTTTGGTATCCAAAATGAAAAGATGTTTGAATATGCGGACGGATCTCAAGGACCAATGTCCCTTGTTTTTCCCTTTGCCAATGTAGTTTTGTTTGCTACTTTTGTGGGCATTACTTATTTTGGTGGGATAGAAATCATAGAAGGAAGGCTAGAGGTTGGCGACCTTGTTGCCTTTAATATGTATGCGACTATGTTACTTGGTGCTTTTATTGGTATGTCTATGGTTCTTACCATGTTTATGTCAGCCTCACCTGGTATTACAAGGGTGGTTGAGGTTATTAGCAGGGTGCCTTCTATGGATAATTATAAGAAAATTGACAGCCAAAGCCTAGTAGATGGGTCAATTGACTTTGACAATGTGTCCTTTAAGTATGAGGAAGATTCTGATTCTTACCAGCTTGAAGATATAAATCTTCACATCAAAAGCGGGGAGTCTATTGGTATTTTAGGACCGACAGGTTCTTCAAAATCCACCCTAGTCCAGCTTATACCAAGGCTTTATGATATAAGCAAAGGGTCTCTAAAAGTGGGTGGCCATCCTGTAGAGACTTATGACCTAAAAACTTTGAGAGATGGAGTGGCAATTGTCCTTCAAAAAAATACTTTGTTCTCTGGGAGTATTGCAGATAACCTAAGGTGGGGAGATGACGATGCTACTATGGAAGAAATTGAGCTTGCAAGTAAGATTGCCCAGGCAGATGACTTTGTAAAAAACCGCCACGATGGTTATGGATCAGTCCTTGGCCAAGGTGGTACAGGTGTTTCTGGTGGCCAAAAACAAAGGTTAACCATTGCCCGAGCCCTTCTTAAAAAGCCAAAAATTCTTATTATGGATAACTCAACATCTGCGGTTGATACAAAGACAGAAACTGCCATTATCGACGGCATTAACAAACACTACAAGGATTTAACAAAGATAATTATTTCCCAGAGGATTTCCTCATTCAAATATGTGGATAGGGTTATAGTTATGAATGAGGGCAAGATCGAGGCGATTGGCACTCATGACGAGCTTTATAAGACCAACAGGGTCTACAGGGAAACTTACGACATCCAAGAGCAAGGAGGTGGAAGTGATGACTAATTCTTACAAAATGAATGACAAATCCTATAGGAGAAAAGTTTCATTTTCCTCTATAGGAAGACTTTTATCCTACCTTTTTGCCTACAGGTGGCAGATGATTTTGATTATTCTTTGTGTGATAGTCTCAGCCTTAACCCAGATTTGGGGAGTAAATATGCTAAGGCCAATTATTGATAATTATATCCTAAAATCAGATGTGATAGGATTAAAGAGAGCATCGCTTCAAATGGGAGCAATCTACGCAGTTTCCGCCCTTACTTCTTTTATATATTCAAGGCTTATGGTAAGGGTAGGGGAAAGATCTATTAGGAATATTAGGCGAGAACTTTTTGACAAAGTCCAAAAAATGCCAATAGGATTTTTTGACACCAACAAGCACGGCGAGATTATGTCTAGGTTCACAAACGATACTGACGTTTTAAGCCAAGCTCTGGCAAATACAGTACCAACTATAGTTAGGGCGACTCTTATGCTTGTGGGTACAATCCTTGTCATGTTTAAATTAAGTTTTAATCTGACCCTTACCATGTTGATTGGACTTACAATACTAATACCAATCCTATCTAGGATTATCTATAAGTCTTCAAAAGCCTTCAGAGAGGGCCAGGGCAATATTTCAAGTCTTCAGGGATTTTCCGAAGAAACCCTATCTGGTCAAAAGGTTGTAAAAGTTTTTTCAAGAGAAGAAAGAATCCTAGCTACTTTTAGGGATAAGACAGAGGAAGTGAGACTTGCCTTTACCCGTGCCAATACCTATGCTGGTAGGATGATGCCGTTTTTATTAAATATGGTAAATATCCTCTATGGAGCTATAACTGTCTACGGTGTCTATATGACAATCAAGGGCGATATGACTGTGGGAGTTTTGGCAGCCTTCTTGTCAAATATTAGGCAAATCCAAAATCCCCTTGTGAATGTGAGCCAACAGGCTAACGCAGTTTTCCAAGCTATGGCAGGGGCTGACAGGATTTTTGAAATAATTGATATGCCGATAGAGAAAGATACTGGCTTTATCGAACTTGTCCATGCTGTAGAAAATGCTGATGGATCTGTGAGTGAGTGTGACGACCTAACAGGCCGCTATGCTTGGATGTGGGATGATGGCGATAGGAAACACTATAAGATGCTAGAAGGCAGGCTTGAATTTAAGAATGTTGACTTCTCTTATGACGGAAAAAACCAAATATTAAAAGATATTTCTTTTTACGCAGAACCAGGCGAAAAGATTGCCTTTGTAGGATCAACCGGAGCAGGAAAGACTACTATTACCAACGTCATTACCAGGTTTTATGAAATTGACTCTGGGTCAATCATGGTCGACGATATAGACATTAGGGATATCAAAAAAGATGCTCTAAGACGTGCTTTTGGTATGGTTCTCCAAGAAGTAAACCTCTTTACAGATACTATTGAGGGCAATATCAAGTATGGCAGATTAAGAGCAAGCGATGAAGAAGTCAAATCTGCGGCAAGGCTTTCTGGAGCGGATTCCTTTATAAAAAGACTTCCAGAAAAGTATGACACAGAAATAAAAGGCGATGGATCAAGCCTATCAGACGGTCAAAACCAGCTGATATCAATATCAAGGGCAGCTATAGGAGAGCCACCTATGCTTATTCTTGACGAAGCGACATCGTCTATAGATACAGCCACAGAAAAAGATGTCACAGAAGCTATGGATAAGCTAATGGCAGGGTCAACTTCGATTGTAATAGCCCACAGGCTTTCAACCATCCAAAACTCTGATGTAATCATGGTAATGGAAGACGGCAGGATAATAGAACGTGGCAACCACGACAAAT
>NZ_CAUPHG010000106.1:0-5201 GCF_963510915.1 uncultured Anaerococcus sp.
ACCAGCATCATAATTGTTTTCTGTCATATTTATCCTTTCTAATCCTGCCATCCTTTATATAGGAAATCTTATCGGCTGGAACATTTTCCAAACTTTTTGTATTAGTTGCTGTGATTATGGTTTGATATTCAGAAAGATTTTCCAAAAGAAATTTACTCCTTGTTTCATCCAGCTCCGAAAACACATCATCAAGTAAAATCACAGCCCTATCCCCACTTATCTCCCTTAAAAGCTTAACTTCAGCTAGTTTTATATTTAAAATAGCCGACCTTTGTTGACCTTGGGAGGCAAATAGTCTGGTGTTTTTTCCATTAATTTTAATTATTATATCATCCCTGTGGATGCCAGCTTGGGTGGTTAGGTATCTTAAATCCTCATCCCTTTTTTCTCTAAATTTTCTGTAGAATTCTTCTATATTTTCCGCACTTATGTCTGGAATATAGTCTATTTCTAGCCTTTCTGCTCCATTTGTAAGGGCAGTTTGAAAATCCCCTGCATATTTTTCTACGAATTTTACAAATTTATGCCTTGACTTATAAATCCTATATCCTTCCTTGACAAGAGATTTGTCAAAGGCATCAAGCTGCTCATTAAAGTAGGAAGACGATCTATTTTTTAGCAATTTATTTCTAGCAAACAAGATTTTATCATAGTCTTTTTTAACCCTGGCATAAGAAAAATCTATAGATGTAATTATTTCATCCAATAAATCTCGTCTAAGATTAGGTCCTTCCTTTATAATACTGAGGTCTTCTGGTGTGAATAAGACTATTTTAAAGAGTGATTTCAAATCTTTGTTCCTCTTATATTCTACTTCATTTACAAAAATAATCTTATCAGTTCCCTCTACTCTAATTAGAACCTTTTTGAAAGACCTGCCCTTCCTAATAGTGCCTGAAATTTCCATCTTATCATTGCCAAAATTTATGATATCCTTATCTCTTAATTTCTTGAAAGATGTCGCATTTGCCAAATAATAGCAAGACTCTAGCAAGTTTGTCTTCCCCTGGGCATTGTCTCCAATAAAAATATTGGTGGAATCATTAAAGATAACCGATTCGTAAAAATAATTCCTAAAATTGTATAATTTTATATCCTGAATCCACATTATTTGATTATTATTTTCACACCATCAAAAACAACTTCGTCGCCTTGGTGGATTTTTTTACCAGCTATATAACAAGGCTCGTCATTTAAAAGGACGCCTTCCTCCCTTATTATAAGCTTAGCAAGGCCTCCAGAAGGGACAAGATCTGTCGCCTTTAGGAGGTCCTTTAGCCTTATTTCGCTTGTTTCAAATTCAATTATTTCCATAACTTTACCTAGCTAGCCTTACTGGAAGCACTAAGTAAGTATAGTCCTCGCCCTCATGTTTAGAATCTGTTGGGTAAATCAAACAAGGATTTAAGCTAGATTTGAAATTTAGCTTGATTTTTTCGCTGTCACAAGCCTTTACTCCATCTTGCATATATTTAGCATTAAAGGCTATATCTAAGCCTTCCCCTTCTTGGTCAATTTCTATTACTTCCTTAACATCACCTATTTCTGAATTTGATCTTAAAGTCATAGCCCCATCTTCTATATTAACTCTAATTAGGTTTGCCCTACCTGGGTCAGAAAGCACTTGGGCCCTATCTAGAGCTGCACTAAGGGCAGATTTTTCTACTATTACTGTAGTTTCTGATATATCGTTTATTATATTTCTGTAGTCTATATAGTTTTTATCTATTACTTTGCATAGCATAGTAGTATCTTCAGATACAAACATTAAGTCATTTTCACTTCTATATAAAGATGTCTTGCTTTCATCAGAAATAATCCTTGACCATTCTAAAAGTGATCTTTTTGGAATAATATATTCTGTATTTTCAAAATCTCCTGGGTAATCTAGGGTGATTTTCTTTAAGGCCACCCTATAACCATCAAGGGCCACCATATTTAAAGAACCTTCTCTTAGCTCAAACAAAATTCCTGTCAAGGCAAGCTTTGTCTCATCAAGAGTTGTGGCAAACTCTGTTTGGCTTATAGATCTTTTTAATTTATCATTATCTATGGTTAAGGCTACTGTATTTGGGATTTGAATCTCTTCTTTATCAAAATATTCAAAGGCAACCAGATTAAAGTTAGATCTTTTGCAAGAAATTTTTATTTTTCCATTATCAAGTTCTATTTTTACTAACTCATCTGGGAGTTTTCTAATAATATTTGTTATCAAATCTGCCTTTACTGCCATAACTCCATCTTCGATTATTTTAGCATCAGCTAGAGTTTTGATAGAAATTTCTCCATCAAAAGAAGTCATTGATAGTCTATTATTTTCAGTGCTAAAGTATATTAATTCATGGATTTGTATATTGGTAGATTTAGATACTGCTCTATTTACTATCGAGAGGGCTTTCATTAGTTCTTTTTGTTTAATTTCAAATTTCATGGCTTTCTCCTTAACTATTATTTAAACTTAGTAGTATTAGTAGTAGGTCCTGTATAAATGTGGATATCTTTAAAGGACTTTTATATTTCAATCTTTACAACTGGTGATAAAATATGGAAAAGATAAGGGATAAATCTTTAGTTTTCCACACTTTCCCCGAGATTATTTAGATAAGTATTATGAAAAAAGTTATCCACAGACTTATCCACAGACTTATGCCCAAATCATTCTCTTATTTCTTTCATTAGGGCTTCTAGTTCGTTTTTTAAATCATCATCCTCGTCGATTAAAGCCGTAATTTTATCTATGCCGTGGATGACTGTTGTATGGTCTCTTTCAAAAGCATTAGCTATTGTAACTAAAGAATCATCCAGAAGTTCTCTTGAGATATACATGGCAATTTGTCTTGGATTTACAATTTCTTTTTTTCTTGTCTTTCCTTTTAGGTCGGCTAGTTTTACATTGTATTTATTTGCAACTGCCTGTTGGATATCTGCTATAGTTAGCTTTTTTCTTTTATTTTTAACTCTGGTTCCTACACCCTTGATAGCATCTTCCATTGATACTTCAACTCTGCCATCACTTTTTGCATAGGCAATGGCTGTTGAAAGAGCACCTTCGAGATCTCTGATATTTGTATCTATCTCAATAGCTATGTAGGATAAGATTGAATTATCGATAATAGCTCCAAGATCTTCTAGCTTTTTTTGTAAGATTGCCACACGCGTTTCATAGTCAGGTCTTGATATGTCAGCGATAATGCCATAGTTAAACCTTGATACCAACCTATCTTCTAAGTGTTTTATTTCTCTTGGAGGCTTATCTGAGGTTATTACTATTTGCTTACCTGCATTATAAAGATCATTAAAGGTATGGAAAAATTCCTCTTGAGTTGCCTCTTTATTTGCTATAAACTGGATATCATCTATAAGAAGGATATCAGCTGAGCGGTATTTTTCTCTAAACTCTTGGTTTTTGTTAGTTCTAAGAGCTGCTATCATTTCGTTTGTAAATTTTTCACTAGATAGGTACATGACGTATGCATCGTCCCTTGCTTCTAGGATTTGATGGGCTATAGCTTGGATAAGGTGGGTCTTACCAAGGCCGCTAGATCCGTAGATAAATAGAGGGTTATATACCTTTGATACATCTCCTCTAGAAATGGTATCTGCTACAGCTTGGCTAATGCCTAGTGCGTATTGGTTTGACTTGCCCTGGACGAAATTAGCAAAAACATTTGCCTCTTCTAGTTGTGGTTTTGGAAAAGATTTGACCTTATCTATCCTCATTTGTCCGTCTTTGTCGTAGTCCTTACCTAAGGTTAAGATTTTTTGGTAATCATCCCCGTCCTTGGCTACAACCTCTACCTTGAGCGGTCCTCCAATCTTTTGCTCTATATTATTAAGAGCTTCCTGAAGTTTTGCCTTCCAGATTCCCTCAAAAATAAAAAGTGTATCTTTTTTTGGAATTTCAAGATAAAGGATACCATTATACAGGTTTAAGGGTTTTAAAATATTAATCCATGTATCAAATTGCTGGTCATCACTTACATGCATTTTCATTTCATTTTTTAATTCATTCGTAATGAATTCTAGATTCTTCATCTAAGTATTCCTTTCTTAGGTCTTATCCACATAAGGATTTGCTTTGTAATTTTAAGCTTATCTTTAAAAAAATTAACTTTATCCCCAAATTCGGGATAAGTTGTGGATAAGTTTCTTGTTGATAAAATTTGTCTTGATATTATAGGATTTTCTAGGGGATAAATTTTTAAAAACTTCAAATTTGATAAATTTATCCACAATAAAAAGGCAAATACCTAATCAATCAATAGTTTTACCCTTACTTTTACACATCTAATTTTACCATAAATTAGCCATTATTTCAACTTATCCACAGTTTCGGTATAAAGTTATGGATAAGTCAAAAATCAAAAATGAAAACCTCAGCAAAGTAATGTTGATATGTGGATAAGTCTGTGTATTTATTAATATTTTGTATAGTCTGATTTATTTTTTCTGTATTTTTCAAAAATTTTTCATAAGTCTAAGCATAAATTTTAAAAAATATTCACATAGATTTTTTTCTTCATAAGTTGTGGAAAAGAAAAAATTCCCAAAGATATCAACAATAAATATTTATTCCACAAAATAAAAGAAAAAAGAATAATCATACCAAATAACCATGAATTTATTTACAAGCTAAAATATAAAAGGTGCATCTAGGCAAATCCTCATAAAAAACAGAAAATAATCTTGACAGATAAGCTTATTTTCAATATAATAGTTAGAGTCAAAATTTATTAGGAGGTGTAAAAATGAAAAGAACCTATCAACCAAATAGAAGAAGAAGAAAAAAAGATCATGGTTTTAGAAAAAGAATGTCTTCTCCAGGTGGAAGAAGAGTACTTAAAGCTAGAAGAAAGAAAAATAGAAAAAGACTTTCAGCTTAATCTATTAAGAAGTAATTAATGGAAAAAAGATTAAGCTTAAAGAAAGACAAAGACTTTAAAAAAGTCTACAAAAAAAACTTTGCATGTTATAATAGAGATTTCACAATCCTTGTCAGAGAAAATGACCTAAATAGTCCTAGATTCGGATTTACCATAAGTAAAAAAATAGGCAAGGCTCATATGAGAAATCAACTAAAAAGAAAACTTAGAGAGATAATTAGGCTAAACTATTCAAAGCTTAACGGAGTTGACATAGTTGTCATTCCCAAAAAACATACCACAGAATTTGACTACCAAAGATTAAAATCATCTCTAGGT
>NZ_CAUPHG010000107.1:0-5157 GCF_963510915.1 uncultured Anaerococcus sp.
GGTGAGATTCCTATGTTGCTAATCCAAGGCACTTGTCAATGTCAAAAAACTTTAATTTTATATTGTGAGGTAAAACCTATGAATACAAAAGAAAAGAAGAAATATAAACCTAAAGAGCAAATATCAAAAGAAGATTATTCTAAAAAAATTACTTACACTCAAAGTGATAAAGAGTCCCTCGACTTACTAGATATTGTTGAGCTTTATTTATGTAGAGCTTGTATAAGACTATAAGCTGGGGTGCTGACTTAAAAACTTGGGTGCGGTAAAATATAAGTGGTAGAAGAACTCCTTAATGACTATTTGCCCAAATACAAATTAAGGAGGTTTTGTGATGGAAAAATTTGCTTGTATGTATCTTCGTTTATCGAGAGAGGATGGAGATAGCACAGAAAGTAATTCTATTTCAAATCAAAGACAGATTATCAAATCATATGCAAGGGACAATGATTTTAAAGTTGTTGCTGAATATGTAGACGATGGCTTTTCAGGATCTAATTTTGACAGACCAAAATTTAAGAAGATGATTCAAGATCTTGAAGAAAAGAAGTTCAAAACAATTATTGTGAAGGACTTATCCCGTTTTGGGAGGGATTATATCGAATCAGGTAAATATCTACAAAAGATATTTCCAGAAAAAGGTATAAGGTTTATATCCGTAAACGATAACTATGACAGTGAAAATGCAGATGTAAGCGATACACACTTAATTCTTCCAATAAGAAACTTTATTAATGATTCTTATTGTAGAGATATTTCTATGAAAGTTAAATCTTCAAAAGAGATCAAAAGAAAGAATGGTGAATTTATTGGTGCATTTGCTCCTTTTGGTTATAAGAAGGATAGCAAAAACAAACATAAGTTAGTCGTTGATACAGAAGTTTCACACATAATTGAAAGAATCTTCAATATGAAGATAGACGGTTATTCGTCTAAGGCTATTGCAGATTTTTTAAATAGCATAGGTTGTGTAACACCATCTAAGCATAAAGAAAATTCTGGCGATAATCATACCACTGGTTTTATTGTTAAAGACTCTAAATGGGACGCAAAAATGGTCAATAGGATTATTATAAACAAGGTCTATATAGGAGTGCTTGAACAAGGGAAAACTAGAAAACTAAATTACAAGTCTAAGAGAGAAGTAGAAGTAAATGAAGAAGATTGGATTGTAATAAACGACTCTCATAAGCCTATTATTTCAAAAAGCATTTATGCTTTGGCTAATAAGATGATGCTCCGAGATGTAAAACAATCAGCAGATATACCACATATTTTATCAGGAATGCTTTATTGCAAAGATTGTGGATCTTCAATGGTTAGAAGAAAGGTTAAGTCCAAGAATGGATATAATATTTTTTATATTTGTTCTCACTATAATAACAAAGGAGATTGCACAAGACATAGTATAAAAGAAGACTATCTACTGGATATGACTCTTTTTGCACTTAAAGATTATTTAAAAAAATATAATGAACTACTAAGTCAAGTTAATAAGTTAGATGTATCAAAAGTTACATTTAATATTGACTTTGAAAGCTTAAACTCAGAAAAGAGAAAGTATGAAAGACTTAGACAATCTTTATATATGGACTTAGAAGATGAACTTATAACTTCTGAAGAGTTTGAAAGGTTCAGAAAAAATTATCTTATTAAGATCAGGGAAATAGAGAAACAAATTGCTACAAAGAAAAATATACTTGCCAACTTGCAAGAAAAGATGAAAAACAAGGACAGTTTGGTTTCCGAAATTGTTCCCACTGATTTAAGCAGTCTAAATAGACTAACAATTGTATCTTTTATAGATAGAATTGAAATCGGAGAAAATAATGAGATTAATTTTGTCTTTAATAATTTGGAAACAGTTAACTTACTGAAGACCCTTATAAAAGAAGAAAGTGAAAGTAAGTCCGAAGTAAAGAAGAATTTGATTTCAATAAATAAGGTATTTGGAAATGCTCTTGAAAATAAGACTCCAATGCAATTAGCTGGAGGTGTTTTATAATGGCAAGAACTTCCAAAAGATATATTGAAAAGAAAAGCGAAAAGTCAGAAAGAAAAGTCTTTAAGGCCGGAATTTATACAAGACTATCTAACGAAAGAACAGAAGAGTGGAGAGAAAAATCATACTCAATAGAAACTCAAATCCTATCTTGTAAAGAATATGCATTAAAAGAAAATATAGATGTTTTAGAAGTTTACACTGACTATGAATATAGTGGGACAAACTTTGAAAGACCATCATTTCAGAATATGATGCAAGATATTAGAGATAGAAGAATCAATTGTATTATTATCAGAGATTTATCAAGACTTGGAAGAGAATATCTCGAAATGGGAAGATTGATTGATAAAGTTTTTCCATTTTTAGGTGTTAGATTTATTTCAGTTAATGATAAATTAGACACAGTCAAAGAAACAGATTCAAAGAAATCTTTTGAGGTTACTCTTAAAAATATTATCAACGATATGTATGCTAAGGATATTTCAGTTAAGATAAAAACCTCAAAACACAATAGAGCAAGAAACGGATACTTTATTGGTTCTGTTCCACCTTATGGTTACAAGATTAAAAAATCTAAAGAAGGTCAAAAACTTGTAATTGATGAAAATGTTAGATTTATAGTTGAAGAGATGTTTGATTTAACTCTTCAAGGCAAAAGCCAATATGAAGTCGCAAAGCATTTTAATGAAAAGGGATATGCTCCTGGAATGATTTATTATAAAACTGGGAGAGTTTACAGAGAGAGTGATGATCCTGAATGGAATAAAGGGACAATTTCAAAAATGCTTACAAACCCAGCTTATACGGGGACTTTAGTACAAGGAGTTAAGCAACAAAATCTTGCAAAAGGAATTAAACAACATTTTGTAGACGAAAGTCAGTATATAATTTGTGAGAATGCACATGAAGCAATCATTTCTAAGGAAGTTCACGAAAGAATCTTACGAGAAAGACAAGAAAGAAAGAAAAATCATGTTTTCAGTTCGCCAATACACAATTTTGAAAATAGGGACTATGAGAACAGATTTAAGGGTCTTGTAATCAATAATAATACTGGCAAAGAACTTAATAGAAGAACTCGTATCTATGGTAAAAATAAAGATAGACTTTACTATTCATTCCAGAATGAGAGATTTAGTGGAAGTATAAAACCCGAAAAATCAGTATTCATTATGGAAAGAGATTTGGATCAGGCTATTAGTGATAAGATTTCTGAGTTTATTATGAAGACAACTAGCAAGACAAAATTTGTAAATCGAATTAAAGCTAGATTTAATAAAGCAATAGATACTTTTAAGAAAGACATTGAAAATCTTAAAAGAAAAAATATAAATGAAGAAAATATCATTCAAAGAGCCTATGAAGAATATAGTCTAGGTAAGATTGATAGAGATGAGTATCTATTAAGAAGAGAGATTGCTCAAAGTCATATGTCTACATTTGATAACGAGATTTCAGCAATTGAAGTTAATATATCAAAACTTAAAAAAGAAAGATTAAAATCAACAAAATGGATAAATGATTTATATGCTTCAAAGAATTTGGAAAAGCTACCTGGTGATTTAATCCATAGCTTAATTGAAAAAATAATAGTTTATGATAAACACGAATTTGAAATAGTCTTTAAATTCAATATAGATAATTTGGTAGGAGGAACAGACGATGAGTAAGATTGCTCTTTATATTAGATTATCCGTTGAAGATATGATAAAGACTGATGAGAGTGAAAGTATCATAAACCAAAGAGCATATCTAAACGATTATCTCGACAAGAATGAAGAATTTAAGAACTTCACAAGAGAAGAATATGTCGATGACGGATATTCTGGAACAAATGAAAATAGACCAGCCTTTCAAAGAATGCTCGAAGATGTAAAGAAAAATAATATCCAGACGATAATTGTAAAAGACTTGTCCAGATTTATGAGAGATTATATAACACTTGGAGATTATCTTGAAAATATATTTCCATTCCTTGGAGTAAGATTCATTGCCATAAATGATGGCTATGATAGTAACAAAGAAAAGGGAAATGGAACAGATTTAGATATTCAATTCAAGGGACTATTATATGATTTCTACACAAAAGATATTTCTGAAAAGGTAAAGTCATCTATGACTACACTTAAAAAACAAGGAAAGTTTTTAGCTTGGAGTCCACCATTGGGATACATGAAAGATCCTAATGATAGACACAAAATCATAGTTGATGAAGAAACAGCTTGGATAGTAAAGAAGATTTTTAAACTTGCACTTGATGGTATATCTTCAAGAAATATAGCTAAGATATTAAATGAAGAAAAAATTCCAACACCATCAAAAAGAAAGAGCGAATTAACCAATCTTGACTTTGAATATTCAATAATTAGAACTGCGAAAAAACCTAGACCAACTTGGACTAATGGCAATGTAATAGATGTATTAGCAAATGAAAATTATACTGGAACTTACACTTTCAATATGCAAGATAAGTCAGTATTAAATCCATCTTCTTTTAAATTCAAACCAAAAGAGGAATGGGGAAGAGTTGAGAATAACCATGAAGCTATTATATCTAAAGAAGACTTTGAAAAAGTTCAGAAGATTAAAGAGAAGAATCTGTTTATGAAAGGTAAAAATACCGATTATGAATGGAGAAAGAAATCTCCACTACAAGGTTTTGCAAAATGTCCAACCTGTAATCACATTCTAGGATGTACTCAATCAAAACACAAAAGACCTGACGGAAGCCTTAGAGTACACACATATTTTACTTGTAGGATATGTAAGTGTAATAATGTAAAACATAAAAACTCAAGAGCAGGAAGCCTTGAAGAGCAAGTAATTGAAGCAATAAAAGAAAAATATGGTCTAGAAGATCCAATCAAGGATGAAAAAGTAAAAGTTAAACCAATGGAAAAATCTATCGAAGATCTTGAAGCTAAAAAAATGCAGAATTTTGAGAAGTATAAATTAGGCAAGATGAATAGACAAAAATTCATTGACTCTAAAAATTCGATAGATGAAGAAATACAAGCAATAAAAGAAAAAATACAAAAAGCAAAAGAAGAAAAAGAAGTAATAGACAACACTAAACTTACCAGAGAATTGATGGAAAAATATATAGACTCAGTATTCTGTGAAGGAAACGAAGTGTTGAACATAATATGGAA
>NZ_CAUPHG010000108.1:0-5113 GCF_963510915.1 uncultured Anaerococcus sp.
ACTAGAGACAGGATTTTTGGTAAGGCCAAGGCAAAAAAAGGAGCTAAGAATGAACAATAGTTTAAAATTAGGTATTAAATTACTTTTAATAACATCAATTACAGCCCTAGCTCTTGCCTTTACAAACAATATGACCAAGCCAATTATAGAAGCTCGTCAACAAGAAGAGCTTAAAGAAAGCTTGGCTGTAGTATATAAGGCAGATAGCTATGAAAAGCTAGATGTAGAAAAGCCAGATGTTGTAGAAGTAGTCTACAAGGCAAAGGGTGCAGATGGTGACGGATATGTTTTTCAAATAAAATCCCCAGGTGGTTATGGCGGCGACATTGAATTTTTAATTGGTGTTGACAAAGACCACAATATAACAGGGTTTGCTCCACTAAACCATTCGGAGTCAGCTGGCTTTGGTAAGCAAATGGAAGAAGATTTCTTCAAACAAGGCATGGTTGGAGTAAATATGGATAAGGAAGTCAAGGCAAGTGCAACAGGTGGGGAAAATGAAATAGTAGGCATAACAGGTGCTACAATTTCAACAACTACTATCTTGAGAGGTATTAATGCCGCAAGAGAAGTTCTTGCTAAGCTAGAATAGGAGATATCATGGAAAAACAAAAAGATAAAAAACCAAGGGTAAATTATGGCAAAATATTTACCGATGGTATTATTAAAAACAACCCTGTCCTAGTACAGATGGTTGGTATGTGTTCAGTACTAGCTATATCTTCATCATTAACCAATGCTGTTGGTATGGGTGTATCTGTAACATTCGTACTTGTAATGAGTAACCTTGTTATATCATTACTTCGTAATTTCATCGCTGATGAAATAAGAATCCCATCATTTATCGTAGTAATAGCAGGTTTCGTAACCATAGTTCAAATGTTAATAAAGGCTTATGCTCCAGCTTTAGATAAAAGTTTGGGTATCTTTATTCCACTTATAGTAGTAAACTGTATTATCCTTGCTCGTGCTGAAGGTTTTGCTAGCCAAAATGGTCCAATCCCATCAATAGTTGATGGTATCAGCCAAGGACTTGGTTATACAATCGCTATTTCAATCCTAGCATTCTTTAGAGAGTTATTAGGATCAGGAACACTTTTTGGCATGCCAGTTATACCAGAAGAATACACCATAGGCTTCATGCTTCAACCAGCATCATCATTTATAGTCCTAGGTCTTATTTTCGGTGCCTTCCATGCTATTATGAACAGAAAAAATAGTTAGGAGTTATTATGGCAGAATTATTTAAAATTATAATAGCAACTATATTCGTATCAAACTATGTATTAGGACAATTCTTAGGTATCTGTCCAACTCTTGGTGTAACCAGCAAGGTTGAAACAGCAAGAGGAATGGGCTTTGCAGTAATCTTCGTAATAGTACTTGCAACAGTTATTACTTGGTTTATCCAACACTACATACTAGAAGTTTTTAATGTACAGTACCTACAAACAGTTGTCTTCATCTTAGTAATAGCAACACTCGTCCAATCAGTAGAAACAGTAATGAAAAAATCTATGCCAGCCCTTTATGGAGCGCTCGGTGTTTATTTACCACTTATTACTACAAACTGTGTCGTATTAGGTGTAGCAATCAAGGCAATAGACCTTTCCTACAACTTAGTTGAATCAACAGTATATGCTTTTGCAGCATCAATTGGTTTTATGCTAGCAATTGTACTACTTGCTTATCTAAGAGAAAAAATCGAATATAACAAAATACCTGAGTCATTTAAGGGAGCACCAATCTCTCTTATAACCCTAGGTCTAATGGCTATAGCCTTCATGGGCTTTGCAGGTTTAGCATAGGAGGTAAGAATGCAAAATTTATTATTGCCAGTAGCAATCCTTGCTATAATGGGCTTTATCTTTGCGATAGCTCTAGGCTTTATTTCAGAGAAATTTCATGTAGAAAAATCAGTAAAAGAAGCAGCAGTTAGGGAATGCCTCCCAGGTGCAAACTGCGGTGCTTGTGGTTTTCCTGGTTGTGATGGTCTTGCAGCAGCAATTGCAAAGGGCGAAGCTCCTGTAAATGCTTGTGCCATCGGTGGAGCAAGCGTAACAGCAGCTGTAGCAAAAGCTATGGGTGTTGAAGCGACAGGTGCAGATGACAGAAAAGTAGCACTCGTACATTGTAATGGAACTTGCGAAGCAGCTAAAGATCAATATAAATACCAAGGCCTTGAAGATTGTAGGGCTCAAATTGCCTTATTTGGTGGAAAGAAGGCCTGCGATTATGGTTGTATAGGTTGTGGCACTTGTGAGAAAGCTTGTCCATTTGATGCAATTCATATTTTAAATGGAGTCGCAAAAGTTAATAGGGATAAGTGTGTAGCTTGTAAAAAATGTGTTGAGGTTTGTCCAAAACATATTATTGAGCTTGTACCATTTAAGCAAAAACAAGCAGTGCTTTGTTCATCACATGATAAGGGCAAGGATGCAAGAGCAAAATGTTCTAATTCTTGCATAGGATGTACAATTTGCGCAAAGACCTACCCAGAAGCCTTTGCAATGGATAATTTCTTATCTAAGGCAGTAAATTTAGAGGAAGTTGATCAAGAACTCTTAAAGACAGCTGCTGAAAAATGTCCAAATAAATGTATAACATTATTTGAATAAAATTTGAAGAAGACCCTTCGGGGTCTTTTTTTTACGGGTAAAAACCATATAATATAACCATGATTATTGTATAAAATAAATAGACAAGATATAGAGGTTATTATGAAGATAAAAAAAGGAGATATAATTGTAATTGTTGGCTTGATTTTTTTAAGTTTCGGGCTGAATTTTGCAATTGATAAGCTTTCTACAGGTCACGAGGGAGATTTGCTTGTGGTCGAACAAGATGGAAAAGTCATAAAAAAACTTCCGATGGATAAGGATACAGAATATGTGGTCAAATACGGAAGCCATTACAATAAAATTGTCATCAAAAACAAGAAGGCCTATATAAGTGAAGCTGACTGCCAAGATCAGATTTGTGCTCATATGCACCCTATAGAAAAGGAAGGTCAGACTATTATTTGCCTGCCTCATAGGTTGTTTTTGGAATTAGAAAGTCACAATGATAAGAAAAATGATGAAGACAAGATTGATAAGGTGGTGCAATAATGGGAAAAAATATCAAAGACCTAACTAATATGGCACTTTTGGTAGCCCTTGCTCTTATAATATCACTTATAGAATTGCAAATCCCTGTTCCTGTGCCTATACCAGGTGCAAAACTCGGACTTTCAAATATAATAATATTAGTAAGTCTTTATTTTTATGGCTTTAAGGCAAGTCTATCTATAGCCCTTCTCAAGAGCTTTATGCTAGTTCTTATAACAGGGGCGGTGACTTCCTTTTTCTACTCAGCAGCAGGAGCGATTCTTTCGTCAATAGCTATGGCAATCGCCTTGAGATATCACGACCGCTTATTTTCTTTTATTGGTGTAAGCGAAATAGGAGCTTTTGCTCATAATATGGGACAGATAATAGTTTCTGCTATAGTTATGGAAAATATTAAAATGTTCACTTATTTTCCAGCCCTAGTAATAGTTGGCACCTTTAGTGGATTTTTTGTGGGACTTTCCTCAAATTTTATAATAAAGCATATGAAAAAAATAAACATTGGAGATAATGCATAAGTGAAACAGACGATTAAGGATATGAAGTTGATAGATAGGCCAAGGGAAAAACTCATAAAGTTAGGCCACGATAGCCTAAACGAAAAAGAGCTTCTTGCCATTATAATATCAACTGGCACAGATAAGAAAAATGCCATTGAGCTTGCCGAAGAAATACTTGACACTTTTAGCGAAGAGACTCTCCTTGAAATAGAAGTTGAGGAGCTAATAAAGATTAATGGCATAAAACAAGCCAAAGCTTCTAAGATTGTAGCAAGTCTACAATTGGGCAAGAGAATAAAGGAAAATATTTTAAATAAAGAAAAGTATAAGATTAATTCAAATCAAGATGCCTATGAGTATATAAAAGACACCATTAATTTTAGAGATAGGGAGTATTTCTATACGATTTTACTAAATAACAAAAATGAAGTTATTTCCAAAGAGCTTATTTCAATAGGTGACTTGAGTTCTTCCATAGTAAATCCTAGGGAAGTCTTTAAGAAAGCTATTAAAAAATCAGCCAAGTCTATGATTTTAGTTCACAACCATCCTTCAGGTAATCCGACTCCTTCAAAGGCTGACCTTATGATTACCCGTAGGCTCATAGATGCAGGTGAAATCCTTGATATTACTGTTCTTGACCACTTGATTATAGGTCATGGGTCATATGTAAGTTTAAAAAAAGATAATTATATATAGGAGTACAGGATGAAATTTCAAATAATTGCTACAGATTTTGCCATAGATCTTGGCACTAGCAATATCTTAGTATATAAAAAAGGCGAGGGCCTTATAATTAATGAGCCATCAAGTCTAGTTCTCGATGAAAACCGCACCAAGGTTTTGGCGGTTGGTCAAGAAGCTAAGGATATGCTTGGCAAAACTCATGATGATATACAAGTTGTAAAACCAATACAAAACGGAGTCATAACTGACTTTAACCTCACTGAGGCCATGTTAAATTATTTCTTTGATAAGGTCAATGTTGGTTTTAGTCTAGTTCAACCAAGGGTTGTAATTGTTGTCCCATCTGGTATTACTGATATCCAAAAAAGAGCGGTAGAAGATGCTGCCCTTCACGCTGGTAGTAGGGATATTATACTAGTTGATGAATCACTCGCCGCTGCTTATGGAATGAATCTATCACCAGATGAACCAAGGGGAATATTAATGATAAATATAGGTGCTGGCACCAGCCAGGTAGCAGTAATTTCCCTAAATGGAATTGTAGTATCTGAAACAATGAATAAGGGTGGGGACTACCTAGATGAAAAAATCGTTGATTTTTTCAGGCAAGAGAAGAATCTTGAGATAGGTAAAAATACTGCTGAAGAAGTAAAGATTAATCTCGCAAGCCTAAAGATAAAAGATGGCAATAATGAGATGGAAGTAAACGGTAGGGATATAATGGATGCTAGACCAAGAACAGTAAACGTGATGTCTAATGAGTTGGTATCCTCTATTTTACCTTATGCTGATGAGGTGTGTGAAATGGTACTTGAG
>NZ_CAUPHG010000109.1:0-5092 GCF_963510915.1 uncultured Anaerococcus sp.
GGCCATAGGTAATAGGATAAGGGTCTATTCAAATGATATAGAAGATACTATAGATATTATTTGTAAACAAATAGAAAGAGATATCATCTACCCACCCCTTATGATATATTTTATAGAAAAAATCTTAAATAAAATATTCAAGATGCCTATAGATAAGGAAGGCCATAATTTTTATGATTTTGCCAACTTCATCTACCAGTACAGGTCAAACGACATAGAAAGACCAAAATATGTTACAGATATGTTAGAAAAGTTAAATGACAAGTCTTATAATATCGTAGATTCCACCCTTGAATATGCTAGTGATGAGATAAACGAAGCCTTTGACTATATAACAACTAATATAAAATTTTTAAAATACGGGTCAAAGAATAAATTTTATGACGATTTAATCAAAACCCAAGGCATCACCTCAAACTTATCATACAAGTATATAAGGCATAAGGTTAATAATTTAAAAGACTTATTAGATTTCTTTTCGAGGTTTATTACTCAAAAACCTCATATAAGTGGTGTAGATTTAGCAAAGAAAATCATCAACTCCAAATCAGCTAGGAAATTTAAGATGGACATGTCAGATAAAATGTTTGGACAAAAATCATTGAGGAAGTTTATAAGTGATATGATTGGAGAGATGAATGAAGATATGGCAAAAATTTACCAAAACGATACAGAAAATGATATAGATTTTTACTTCAACTATATAGAATTTAACGATAAAGATGATTAAAAAAACAAGCCGCTTGTATAAAATATACAAGGGCTTGTTTTTTATCTATAGTTTTCGTTAGAAAATTCTGGATCCTGAGTGAAATTCATCCCAAGCTTTCTTAACATAGATTTTTGAGAATCATTTAATATTACTGTTGAGTGAGCATCTAGACCCTTTAATTTGCTTAATTGTTTAATAGCCATATGAGTTAGTGGATTGGTTGTTGCTGAAATTGAAAGGGCAATTAGCATTTCATTTACAGACAAGCTTGTCTCACTACTACCAAGTCCCTTAGTTTTAAGGTCTGAAACTGGCTCTATTATATGAGGTGAGATTAATAAAATCTCATCATCAAGCTTACCAAATTTTTTTAAGGCATTTAGGATACAAGCTGAAGGAGCGCTTAATAGGTCACTCTTCTTGCCTGTGATTATTTCTCCGTTTTCAAGCTCAATTGCAAAGGCCTCTGTGCCAGAAGTTTTTGCTCTTTGTCTAGCTTCTAGGGCCACCTTCCTATCATCTGCAGATATTTCAAGCTGGCTCATAAGCATCTGAATTTTCTCTAAGGTGTGGAGACTTTCCTTAGCCATCCTATAATCAACTAGGGTATTGTAATACCTTCTGATAATCTCTGCCTTGGAAGCATCAGTGGCTGCCTTGTCATCTACAATACAAAAACCTGCCATATTTACACCCATGTCTGTAGGTGACATATAAGGTGACTTGCCCATTATTTTTTCAAACATCTTCTTTAAAATTGGGAAGGCTTCTACGTCCCTATTGTAGGATACAGCAGATTTGCCGTAGGCTTCAAGGTGGTAAGGATCAATCATATTTACATCATCAAGGTCAGCTGTGGCAGCTTCATATGCCATATTCACTGGGTGTTTTAAAGACAAGTTCCAAATTGGGAAGGTCTCAAATTTAGCATAGCCGGCGTTGACTCCATTTTCATGATCAAGGTACATTTGAGATAGGCAGGTAGCCATCTTGCCTGAACCAGGACCAGGACCTGTCACAACTACGAGTGGTCTAGTGGTTTTAACGTGGTCATTTTTGCCAAAACCCTCATCAGATATAATTTTAGCGAGGTTATTTGGATAGCCATCAATATCATAAGTCTTATAGTTTTTTATACCAAGATTGTCTAAGTATTGACAATATTTGAGAACTTTTTCTTGGTAGTCAAACTGGGTGATTACAATAGCTGAAACCAAAAATCCAAAGTCTTCAAGAGCGGATTTCAATCTGATGGCTTCAGTGTCATAGGAGATACCGTTATCTCCTCTTATCTTAGTTTTTTCGATGTCCTTGGCATTAATTGTAATTATTATTTCAGTTTTTTCTTTGATGTTTAAAAGCATCCTTAACTTAGAATCTGGTAAAAATCCTGGTAAGACCCTTGAAGCATGAGCGTCATCAAAAAGCTTACCCCCAAATTCTAGGTATAACTTATCAAAGTGACTGATTCTTTCAACAATATTTGCCGATTGTTCCTTTATATATTTATCATTATCAAAAGCTAATTTCACAATTCCCTCCTTCATTATTTTTTATTATACCAACAAAATTACTTTTTAATTATACCAACAATTTTCCAAAAAAAAATAAGACGCACAAATTTTACGCCTTATTTTGTAATAATAGTTGCAGCTGTCTTGAAAAGTATTGAAATATCAGTCTTTAAAGACAGGTTTTCTATATATTTCAACTTGAGATCAATCTTGATTGGAAGAATTTTCTCCAGATAAATCTTTTCGCTATCCTCAATTGAATTATAGTATTCAGATTCATTCCTAAATTCTATAGAAGCATAGTCTGTTATACCAGGTCTTACAGCAAAAATCACATCGTAATAATTAGGATATAGATTTACCATTTTTGGTGTCTCAGGTCTTGGGCCAACGAGGGACATATCTCCCTTTAGGACATTGATAAATTGAGGAAGCTCGTCTATCTTCCATTTTCTTAAAAATTCACCAGTCCTTGTTATCCTTGGGTCATTTTTAACAGTCAAATTATCAAGATTTTTATCAGCACCTACCCTCATTGTCCTAAATTTAATGATATAAAAAGGTCTTTTGCCTTTAGCAAGTCTTTCCTGCTTATAAAAAACAGGTCCCTTAGAATCAAGTTTTATAAAAATAGCTACAATTGCCATAGGTATAGCTATTATAATCAAGACAATTAGGGATACTAGAATATCAAAAAATCTTTTTAAAAATAAGCTTACCTTTTTCTTATTTAATTGTTCATAAATCAAATCTTCGTTTACCTTGTTCACTTCTAACCTCAGTTTTTATGATTATTAGACTATTAAACTACAATTTTATTAATATTCTAGTCAAAACTTATTTTGCTTCTGGCCAGCCTTCTGTGGAAGTTATATTGTAATCTTCATCAATCCACAAAACTTCAGCTCCGACCTTTTTTGCAAATTCCATTCCTTCTTTCTGATCTATAATAAATAGATAGGTTGAAATGGTATCTGCCTTAGCAATGTCGTCTAAAATTACAGATACTGACCTCCACTTAGTTGATGGATACATGGTGTCAGGGTCTATTATATGGTGGTATCTCTTACCATCTACCATGAAAAATCTCTGGTAATCGCCACTTGTAACTACAGATGTGTTTTTAAGGCTAACCACAGATGAATATGGGTTTTCCTTATCTTCTAGGTTCGGATTTTGGATGGCAATCTTATAGTAGGAATTTTCACTAGCTGGATTATCCCCAATTAAAACATCATCACCACCTACGGATAGAATTCCATGTCTGAGGCCTTCTTCCATAAGCCTATTTGCAATTATTTTTGTAGCATAACCCTTGCCGATAGCTCCTATATCGATTTGAACGTTAGGGTCTTTTATAAAAACTGTTCCCGCTTTTTCATCTACTTCTATAGAATCTATATCCTTATGAGCACTTGCCTTAACGAGCATACTTTCTTCTGGAATAGCCGCCTTGTCAGGATTATCTAGGGACATCTCCCTATATTCATGCCAAAGTCCTAAAAGCGATCCCATGGCTATATTTATCTTGCCATTTGTAAAGTCATACATTTCCTTAGAATATTCAACAAGTTCTATAACTTTTGGATCAACCTTAACAGGTTTTTTGCCTGCATTTTCGTTTATGGTCCTAAAGTTGTTTACGCCATCGAAAGCATCATAAGAGTTATATAATTCATGATAAGTCTTTAGCTCATCTTTTAATACTTTTACATAACGATCAAACTCTTTTTCATCCTTAGTATAGGCTATAAAGTCTGTGATGGTATCAAAGTATTCATAAATTTTTTCTGTATGCTTTTCTAGATCGCCATCTTCTTTATTCTGAGCTTGGCCTACGGTCTCCAAGCTATCTTCCTTTGAGTTAGAAGACTCATTATTATCATCTTCTTTTACAGCTTCTAATTTTGGTTTTTCTACCTTTTCTTTTTCATTAATATTGGCACAAGCTGAAAGACTTGCAGCAAGTGCCAAAATCATAAGTATTTTTTTCATATTTTATTTATATTAATTGTTTCCATATCCTTATTGATAGGCAGACCTTCGTCTTCTGCCCAACTTAGTAACACTCCTGCAGCGACCTTATCCCTAAAGTCATTCCACCTGCCCTCAAGACCCAGTTCGTAAACCGTGTCCATAAACTCAGCACTTGGCGCTATAAACTCTGCATTTTCGATAAAGTAATCTCTTTCACGTCTATCAAGACTAGATATAAAAGCATCCCTTATATCGGAATTATCTATTTCACTAGTGCCTGGCATTAAGATGTATTTTTCAACATCTTGGTCTATATCTATATATGATTTTTCAATATCTTCACTTGTTTGTATCTCTTTGTTAATCCTAATAAAATCTAGAGATTCAGTGTTTAACCACATATTTTTTAAGTATGTGTCCTCATCTATCAAAGTCCATTTTTCAACTAACCACGATAGGTTGATTGGTTTTCTGTCTTTCATATGCTTCTTATCTTAAAGATTACAGCTTCGTATTGCCAAAGCTCTAATCCCAGATTGTTTCCTTTCTTAACTTCTATTTTTCTCTTCTCTGTTCTATATTCTCCGTATTTTTCATCAAGTGAATTAAATACTTCCTCAAAAACTAAATCTTCGTCATAATATATTTCGTAGTATGGTTGGTAGACATTGGCCATATTTAAGATAACCAAATACCTATCCCCGTCTGCTATCCTCTCATAGGCAAAGACAGAGTTGGTATTATCGTCTACTACTCTCCACACAAAGCCATCTTGATCATAATCATACTTGTAAAAGGCCTTTTCGTCCTTATATAATTTGTTCAAATCTTTTACAAAACGATTATATCCATCGTGGATTGGATAATCAAGATATTCCCACCTAATTCC
>NZ_CAUPHG010000110.1:0-5069 GCF_963510915.1 uncultured Anaerococcus sp.
CCACTTGGGTCTGCTCTTTTCTAGCCGAATAAATCTGTGTTATTTGAATTGTATAGGTTGTAGTAGACGCCTTTTTTGGCTAGGAGGTCTTGGTGGTTGCCTCTTTCTACTATGCCGTCGTAGGTTAGGACTATGATTTCATCGGCGTTGATGATGGTTGATAGTCTGTGAGCTATTGTTAGGGTTGTCCTGCCCTTGGATAATTTTTCTAGAGAGGCTTGGACTATAGCTTCGCTCTTATTATCAAGGGCACTTGTTGCCTCATCTAGGATGAGAATTGGTGGATTTTTTAGAAAGACTCTGGCTATTGAAATTCTTTGCTTTTGTCCTCCAGATAATTTCACTCCACGCTCACCTATATAGGTGTCAAGCCCATCTGGCAGGTCTTTTATAAATTCATCTGCACCTGCAAGCCTTGCTGCTTCTTTGATTTCTTCTTCCGTCGCATATTCCTTCCCGTAGGCAATATTTTCCCTAACTGTGCCTGAGAAAAGATATACGTCTTGTTGAACGATTCCTATATTATTTCTTAATGAATCAATGGATAGGTCTTTGATATTGGTATTATCAATTCTAATTTCCCCTTCATTTACATCGTAAAATCTTGGAATTAATTTTGATATTGTAGTCTTTCCTGCTCCTGAAGGACCAACTAGGGCAATATTTTCCCCTACATCTATCTTAAAGGACATATCTTTTAGGACGTAGGCTTCGCCAACTGGCGTATTTGGATATTTGAATGAAACCTTGTCAAATTCAATCTTCCCTTTGACATTGACAAGGGTTTGTGGATCTTCTGCATCAAATATATCCCTGTCAAGGCTCATAATTTCTATAAAGCGCTCTATACCTGTTGTTCCCCTTTCATAAGTATCGGTGAAGTTTATGAGCCTTTCTATGGTTGCAACTAACATATTTAGGTACATGGTAAAGGCGATTAGGTCACCTGGAGTGATTTCTTTTTGGATTACCAAAAATCCACCGATTAGGATTAGGACCAAATACATAAGGCCAGAAAATGTGTCTTTGACCATAAAATATTTTGCCATGTTGTAGTATTGGTCGGCCTTGATATCGGCAAATTTGTCGTTTTCCTTGGCAAATTTGGATTTTTCTATAGCTTCATTTGCAAAAGATTTTACAACGCTTATGCCTAGTAAAGTGTCTTCCACACCCGCATTTATTTCCCCGATTTGTTTTTTTGAATTTTTTGTCGCCTTCCTAAATTTGGCCCTGGACTTTCTTGAAACTACATACATTAAAGGTATTAGAATGTAGATGACTAGTGATAATTTCCAGTCGATTGTTAGAAGTACCACGAAGGATACGATTAGCTTGATTGCTCCAACTAGAAATTCTTCAGGAACGTGGTGGGCAAATTCTGTAATTTCAAACAAATCTGAAGTAAGCCTTGTCATCAGCTGACCGACCTTAGATTCGTTAAAAAATTCTGTATCCATTTCCATTAAGTGATTAAAGACACAAAATCTCATATCACGTTCAATCATAGCGCCCATTATATGACCCATAGATTGCATAAAGTACCTGGCTATGACAGAAATAGCCTTGGTAAGCACATAAATTATTGCAACCTTATAAATCCTTGGCCCGTCGAGTAATCCGATTTGAGCCCAGTCTGTAAGATAGGATAATAAGAGCGGTAGAATTAGCTCAGATACTGTTGTGAAGGCTGCCGCCAATAAATCTATAGTTAAAACCTTCTTATAGGGTCCATAATATGGCACGAACCTCTTTAGTAGATACTTGTTTGTATATTTTCTTTGATTTTTTTCCATAAAACTCCCTTCTTTATTATTTATTAATATGTCTATAATACTATATTTTATATATATTTCACCTTTCTCTAGCTCCCAGAATTTTTTACTTATATATTAATCTGCAGTATATTATAGGTATGAGTGAAAATGTTTGTCAAAAGGAGGACTTATGGCAAGAATAATCGAAAAAACAAATTTGAATGATACAACCATCAAGTTTGTTGTAAATGCTAAAGAGATTGCAAAAAAAGCTCTGCCAGGCCAATTTATCATATTAAGACTTGATGAAAAAGGCGAAAGAGTGCCTTTTACCATATCAGGTACTGATGGAGAAAATGTAACAATTATCGTCCAAATCGTGGGCGGTACAACTATGAGAATGAATGGGCTTAAAGCTGGTGATGGATTTTTGGACTTTGTTGGGCCACTAGGTAGACCAACTGATCTTGATGATCTCAAGGGAAAAAATGTCTGTGTTATAGGTGGTGGACTTGGTACTGCTATAGCCTTTCCACAAGCTAAATACCTTCATGAAATTGGTGCCAATGTTGATGTCATTATGGGCTTTAAAAACAAGGACATAATTATCTTAGAAGACGAACTTAAAAAGTGTTCAGATAATCTATACATAACAACCGATGACGGATCCTATGGCAGACAAGGTTTTGTAACCCAAGTTCTAGAAGACCTAATAAAGGAAGGAAAAATCTACGACCACGTCCTTACAATTGGCCCTGCTATAATGATGAAAAATGTAGTTAATATTACCAAGGCGCATGATATACCAACAACTGTGTCTATGAACTCAATTATGGTTGACGGCACAGGTATGTGTGGTTGCTGTAGGCTCACAGTTGGTGGCGAGATGAAATTTGCCTGCGTTGATGGCCCAGACTTTGATGGATTTTTGATAGATTTTGATGAGGCCATGAATAGAGCTAGAAACTACGCTACAGAAGAAAGAGAACATATTTGTAACTTAACTGGGGAGGTAAGAAATGGCAAAATTTAATATGAGTCAAGAAAAAGTAAAGATGCCTGAGCAAGACCCAAATGTGAGAAATAAAAACTTTGAGGAAGTTGCCACAGGCTATACTGCCGAAATGGCCCTAGAAGAAGCTACTAGGTGTGTTCACTGCAAGAACCAACCTTGTGTTTCTGGTTGTCCCGTTTCTGTAAAAATCCCTGAATTTATCCAATTTATTGTAGATGGCGACCTTGATAGCGCCTACGATAAGATTTCCGAAACAAATAACCTTCCAGCCATATGCGGTAGGGTTTGCCCACAAGAAAACCAATGCGAAGGTGTTTGCACTAGGGGTAGAAAGGGCGAACCTGTTGGTATAGGCAGGCTTGAAAGATTTGTAGCTGATTATCATAACAACAAAAAATATAAAAAGCCAGTCGAAGTTTATGCCAATAAAGAAAAGGTAGCTGTAGTTGGTGCCGGTCCTTCTGGCCTTACAGCCGCTGCAGATTTGGCAAAACTCGGCTACAAGGTTACCCTTTTTGATGCCTTCCACACAGCTGGTGGAGTTTTGATGTATGGAATTCCTGAATTTAGGCTTCCAAAAAAGCTTGTAAATACAGAACTTAAAAACGTAATTGGTCTAGGTGTTAAACTAAAAACCAACACCATTGTTGGCAGGACCCTTTCTATTGAAGACCTCTACAACCAAGGCTACGAGGCAATTTATATAGCATCTGGGGCAGGGCTACCAAAGTTTTTGGGCATTCCTGGCGAAAATCTAAACGGAGTTTATTCTGCAAATGAATTTTTAACCCGTATGAATTTGATGAAGGCCTACAAGTTTCCAGAATACGACACACCTGTCCATGTTGGCAAAAAAGTCTGTGTAGTTGGTGGCGGTAACGTAGCCATGGATGCAGCCAGATCTGCCAAAAGACTTGGCGCTGATGTAACCGTTGTTTATCGTAGAAGTTTTGAAGAAATGCCAGCAAGAGCAGAAGAAAGTCACCACGCCATAGAAGAAGGCATAAATTTCTTAAACCTCCACAACCCAATAGAAATCATCGGCGAAAATGGTTGGGTCAAGGCTGTTAAGGTTGAAAAAATGGAACTTGGTGAACCAGATCAATCTGGTAGGAGAAGACCTGTTGCCACAGGCGAATACGAAGAAGTCGAATTTGAATCTGTAATTGTTTCAATCGGCCAATCACCAAACCCACTAATCAAGCACACTAACCCAGATATCAAAACCGAATCTTGGGGAGGTATTATAATTGACGATACAACCATGACTACAAAAGACGGAGTCTTTGCAGGCGGAGACGCTGTAAGTGGTGCAGCCACAGTAATCCTCGCCATGGGAGCTGGCAAAAAAGCCGCAGCAAACATTGATAAATATATAAGAAACAAAAACGATAAGTAAGATTAAGCCAGGTTTTTCCTGGCTTTTTGCTTTGGGAAAATTTTTTTGGGTATAAGTAATGAAACGAAAGGAGAAAAAATTATGAAAATTGGATTATTAGTAGGTTCTCTTAGGAAAGAATCATTTAATAAAAAAATAGCAGAAGTGGCAAAAAAAGTTATTAACCAAGGAAACCAAGCGGAAATTATTGATATTTCCTACCTTCCTTTCTATAACCAAGACGACGACGGAGCAAAGCCAAGGGAAGAATATGTAAAAATCAGAGAAGAGCTAAAAAAATACGATGCCTATATCTTTTTCACCCCAGAATATAACCGCTCCCTAGCCCCTAGCCTTAAAAACGTCATAGACATCGGTAGCCGTGATCCAAAGGGCAATCTCTGGGACGGAAAACCAGCCGCAGTATTTTCCGCATCAATGGGACAGTCAGGAGGAACCATGGGTAACCATGCCCTAAGACAAAGTTTTATTTATGTAAACCTAATTACAATGAACCAACCAGAAGTCTACATTCCAGCAGTTCACACCCTTTTTGATAAGGACGGCAACCTAGTCAAAGGCACAAAAACTTTCGTAGAAGATTCTAGCAAAGCCTTTGTAGACTTTGCTAAAAAACACTCATAAAAATAAAAACCAAGACTAATCGCTAAAGAGTTATGTCTTGGTTTTTTTATCTTAAATTTTCCTGCCAATAAATTTATTATTTTAAATCAATATGACAGCATCCATGGCAAGTTCCAAAGCATAAGCAAAGGAATCTTTCGCCCAATTTCTCTCATCGTAATTTTCTATATCAGCAAGGCTGTCAGCCGTAAAAAGAATCTCTCCGAAAACTACATCTCGAAGTTGTCCCACAGCTGCCAAAGCCGAACATTCCATCTCAACTACAGAACAACCT
>NZ_CAUPHG010000111.1:0-4845 GCF_963510915.1 uncultured Anaerococcus sp.
TCTAGTTTCTTTAATATTTCTTCAATCTTTTTTTCGTCATCTGTTACTATTTTCATCTCCGTTAAAACGGATTCTGTAAATAGCTGATAATTGACATCCTGCATCACTAGAGAAATATAGTCTCCATGGTTTTTTATTCTTCTATTTTTGTAAAATACTTCGCCCTTTTGCTTCTTATTAAGACCGCAAAGATTTCTTATAAATGAAGATTTACCAATTCCATTTGCTCCTATTATGAAATATATTCCCGGATCAAAGCTCATTGAAAAATCAAATAGCTTGGGATTTTTTTCATATTGGCAGGAAAAATCTCTACATACAAGTGATTTTTCTTCATCGAAACTGTGGTCGAATAGGTTCTTCACTTCGTAGCTTTTACTTATAAGTTCTTCTTTTTCTATGTCTTTAAGGGTTCTAAGTCTGTGCTTTTCAAGTATTTCTTCTGAGATTCTATCTTTACTATATGATAAAATTTTCCGATTTTCAATTACAAGTAGTCTGTCCATTATTTCTTTTAAATAGTAGAGTCTATGCTCAGCGATGATTATTATCTTGCCCAAGGATTTTAAAACTTCTAGACAGTGGGTCAATTTTTCTATGGATTCTCTGTCTAGGGATGCGGATGGTTCATCGAAAATATATATTTCGTTGTCCATAACCGCCACAGAATTTATGGCTATTAGTTGTTTCTGCCCTCCTGATAGTTTGAATAAATCCTTACCTAAAAGATCCTGACTATTTAGTAGTTTTGAAAAATATTCTATCTTTTCATAAATTTTATCCCTAGAAACATTCCTGTTTTCTAGGGCAAATGCGATTTCATCTAGGGAATTAATGGCGTAGAATTGATTTTTTGGATTTTGAAAGACTGTTGAGATGAATTTTGATCTGTCGGTTATATCCAACTTCAAAATACTTTCTCCATCAAATAAAAGATCCCCTTCCATCTTTGCCTTATCCACTTCCGGTATAATTCCATTTATAGTCTTGATTAGAGATGATTTACCACATCCAGATCTGCCTGTGATGACATTTATAGATCCCTTTTCAAATTTTAAATTTATATCTTCAAGTATTCTATTTTCTCCCTCATCTTCTTTGAATGAAAGAGAAAAATTCTTAAATTCTAGCATATTTTTATCCTTATAAATAATATTATTATATAAATTCCGAAACTAAGTAGGACATAGTCCACCGTTTTAAGCCTTGCGCTTGATATGGAAGACCTCTCTTTATTCATTTTCATGCCTCTTGTCATGGCAGATATTGCAACATTATCAGCTGTTTGAGATACAACCATGAGTAATGGCACAAATCTATATTCCAGTATCTTCGCCGGATTTTTAATGAAATTTTTCATCGTAAGTCCATGCATGTACATAGCTTCCCCGATGATTTTGTAATCTTCTTTTATAGAATAGAAAAATCTAAACATGACAGAAATTGGTATGATTATGTAGTCTGGAAATTTGATTTTCTTTAGAGAATATACTAGATCGCTCATCTTTGTAGTTGAAACGGTGTAGTAACCCATCATCACTCCGGGAAGTATTCTAAGTATTATTCCGCAGTAGAGATTAAAAACCATCCCTAAATAAGAATTTGGATACTTGGATGCTACTATCTGTCCTACTACGGCTATCCCAGTATAAAAAAGTCCCTTACCAATAAGGGACCATTTTTTATCTAGGATTGCAAGTAGGTATGGAAATACAGCTAACAAAATTCCAAGGTATTTATAATTCATGCTAATGGAACCTTCTGTTGCAGATAATCCTATGATGATTGTCAAAAATAATTTTGTCCTAAAATCAATTTTCATTAAGCCATTCCCGCTTTTTTAAAATGTTTATTTAAGATTTTAATTCCAATGGTACATCCTATATATCCACCGAGCATACCTAGTAGAACTACAGGTATAAAGGACCAAGTTGGCATAACAGATAACATTTTTTCTGCATATTCAGCCCCATAATTTCTGTCGATTAAAGATTGTACAAAGGCATCTCTAGCAAAATAAATTGGTATTAAATTTACAGCTCCAAACAGCATAAATACCATGTATGTTAGTCTTGCAGTTTTTATTGACTTATAGCCACCTTTTTTTAATATCATCTCACAAATTAAGGACATTACAATTATGGCAGGAAGAACTACCGCTCCATGGCCTGACATTGAAAATACAAGTCCAAATACTATTCCCATGATTAAGACCATTCCAAATTTATCTATCTTTGTTGAATAAAGCATAAATACTGGTCCTGAAAATAAACCGCAAGCAAATGGAACTAGGGGCATAAGGACAGGCATAAAACCTATCATACCTCCACACCAGGTTGCCATTATAATTAAAAGTGAAAATACTCCTGCATTTATTAAATCTCGAATTCCAAATTTATTCATTTTTTCCTCCTTAATATATAAATTCTTCAGATTTTTTAGATGATTCAATCATCTTTTGGTAGGTTTTGCTACTTTTTAAAAGTTCATCATGTTTTCCAAAATCTTCTATCTTTCCATCTTTCATAACTATGATTTGATCTACATTTCTTATTGATTTCATCCTATGGGAAACTATCATCACCGTCTTATTTTTAATTAATTTATTTAGAGATTCTTGGATATATTTTTCATTTTCCACATCAAGTGATGCCGCAATTTCATCTAGTAGGATTATTTCTGCATCCTTTAAAAAGGCTCTTGCTATGGATATTCTCTGTCTTTCTCCTCCAGATAAGTTAGATCCATTTTCGCCAATCTCCGTATCGTATCCATTCTCAAGTTTCTTTACAAATTCGTCACAGTTCGCTAGCCTTGCAGCTTCTAGCACTTCTTCATCACTTGCAGTAGGTCTGCCGAGCCTTATATTTTCCATTACAGAACCGTTAAATAGAATTACATCTTGGAACACCATGGAAATATGTTTAAATAAATCTTCTGTCCTCGCCTTATTTATCTCTTTTTTATCTATTAAGATTTCTCCTCTGTCATAATCATAGAGCCTTGCCACCAATTTTATTAGAGTGGACTTCCCGCAACCAGATGGACCAACAAGAGCAGTAGTTTTTCCCTGCAAAGCCTTAAATGAAATATTATCTATGACTTTTTTGTCATCGAGATAAGAAAATTCTACATTCTTTCCTTCTATATCAAATGATTTAAATTCTGTTTCTCTTCCCGGTTGGATTTCTTCTGATCTAAGTGCCTTTATCTTTTCTATTGGCGAATCGATATACATTAACTCTCCATAAAATTGGTTAAAGGCAGCAACTCCATCAATTAATCTTGCTGAAGCAAATAAGTAGCCTGCAAAATACAAGATATTTATTTCTCCATCTATCAAGCTATTTAATCCAACATATATTGCAAGGGCAAGAGATAAATTTGCCACAACTCCTGCAGAAACAAGAGGGATAACTTGCCCCAGTTCTGACTTAATGTGGTTCTTTTCTAAAGACCTAACAAAGTCAATGCCACTTTTTTCCTTTTCTTCAGTCAAATTATAGGACTTGATCTCTGTAGATAGATCTATTAGTTCTTGGAACATCTTAGAAGACTTTCTTTGTTCTTTGTAGTAGGACTTAGTCGCCTTTTTTTGCATCTTGGTGAAAATCAAATTCAAAATAGCAGAAATATAAATGGGAACTATAACTGCAAGACCAAGCTTTACATTTCCAATTAGCAACAAAATGGAAATAATAACTAGGTTTATTATAAAGCCATAAAAACCTGAAACTGCATGAGAAAGACCATGCTCCATTGCCTCTACATCCTTCATAATCGTTTGAGAAAAATCAGTTAAATCTCTTTTAGAATAGAAACTAAGGGGAAGGTCCTTTATAATTTCAGAAAGTTCAATCCTTAAATTTGCAGATTCTTTATAGGTTTCATTATAGGTTGTGATGTAATCTCTATTTATTACAAACATCATTATAAGAGCAATTACTATATATGCAATGACAGAAATCTTGAGATTAAACTTGCCTAGACCCAAGAGACCTTGCATGACATACATTAGTAGAAACATAGGAAGCATGTAGGATAGACTTTTTAAGGTAGAATATTTAATGGCAACTATGGTTCCTTCTGCACCCTTGTCTGTAAGTGCAAATCTATCTTTTAAATAGTTTTTCATAGATCAACCCTCCATTCATTTGCTTCATTGTACATTTCAATAAACTTCTTATACCTGCTATCTTCCTTCGTAAGTTCATCGTGGCTTCCTCTTTCTAGAATTTTTCCATCTTCTACCAGTAGAATTTCGTCCACTCCACGAATCGAAGAAAGCCTATGAGCAATCATAATTGTCGTCCTATCTTTTATAAGCTCCTTAAATGCAATCTGTAATTCATATTCATTTTCCGGATCTGCAGCAGCAGAAGCTTCATCAAGGATAATTATCTTTGGATCCTTCAAAAATATTCTCGCAATGGAGATTCTCTGTTTCTCGCCACCAGATAGATTTATCCCTTCAGCACCTATTATCGCATCGTACTTGTCCTTGAACTTATCTATAAAGTCATCACAGCGGGCAAGCTTTAAGGCTTTGTAGACCTCTTCATCATCTGCATCTTTATTTGCAAGTTTTACATTTTCAAAAATCGAAATTCCTTGGAATAGTTTAGGATTTTGAAAAACTATGCCGATATTTTTCATCAAGCTTTCTCCATCGTAGGAAGAAATATTTCTGTCGCCGATTAAAATTTCTCCAGAATCCACAGGATATAGTCCAGAGATTAACTTGGCAATGGTAGACTTACCAGATCCAGAGCTACCTACAAGAGCATATACTTTGTTCTCGTCAAGATTTAAAGAAAAATTATGTAAAATCTTATTCTTGCCATC
>NZ_CAUPHG010000112.1:0-4771 GCF_963510915.1 uncultured Anaerococcus sp.
TTTGGCATACAAAAACCCCTCCATCCGTATTCCGGATTTTGGGGTTCAGGTCAAAAAGGGAGTTCACTTAATTTTTGTAATATAAATCATCTGATGGTCTCTTGCCATCAAAGATATTTTTATCTAAATTTTCTAACTTATCCATATATATTTCAAAAACACCAGCCATGGTATCTGAATCTATAAAGGTATTTTCCATTGACTTATATATTTTTATTGCTTCTTCGTTTGTTATATCATAATTATTTATAATACTCTGTGATAATACGGTTTTTTCATCAATCAGCTTTTGGTTTTTTTTATATTCAAGCAAAAACTTATCAAAACTTTCCTTGTTATCTTTTAAGTAATTTTTATTAACAATGATAACTTCTGATAATAAGTCGCCAGTAGAATCGGTCTTTGAATTTGGAATCATTTCCATAGCATTATTTACATCAAAACTATAGTATTCCCTATTTTTTAGGGCCATTGAATAATATGGATCAGATAAAATTGCTACGATATTTTCTCTTTTATCCAAATTTTTAACCAAATCTTTTTGATTATAATAAAATTCGGTATTGATTCTCATCAATGTCTTTACAAAACCGAGCTTTGAATTAATTAACTTATTCATTGACTCATTTAATTCTGGAACCATTATAGTTTTTCCTGCCATATCTTTTGGATTGTTTATTTGCTTATCACTTATGATATGTAGATTATTGACCATTGTAATTGCCCCTAATTTAATGTTGCCATCTGTCTTATTATATAAATCCACTACTTGATAGGCTGGCACAACTGCAATATCAAAGCTTAAAGATTCAATCTGTGCCAAGTTATTTATTTTTGTAATCTGATATGGGTTTTCCTTATTTTTGCATAGTTCATCCAATATTATATCTGAAGCAAAAGTTGCAGATTTTATATCAATTTTTGTTGTAACTGGTTTCTTTTCAACCTCTATTACTTCTTTTTTTATCTTATCTACCTTATCCGTTTTTTTATTTTTTAATAAAAAACATCCTGTTAATAGCAAAATAGGAAGAATTGCTATCAACAATTTTTTTATCCTATTCACTTACATCTCTCCTATCTTCCAAGGCTCTCTCTAAGGTAAGTTGGTCAAAATACTCTAGGTGAGAACCAACAGGAATTCCTTGGGCAATTTTTGAAATCTTTATATTTCTTCCCTTTAAAAGATTAGTTATGAATAAAATAGTTGTCTCACCTTCTATTGTTGAAGAAATTGCAAGGATAATCTCCTTTATATTTTCATTATCTAACCTTTCAATTAACTTATCTATGTTTAGTTTGTCAGGACTAATGTCGTCTGACGGTGAAATTAGTCCTCCCAAGACATGGTATTTTCCCCTATAGGCTCCAGATTTTTCGATGGCAATAAGATTTCTAACATCTTCTACTATGCAGAGATATTCCTCATCTCTTGTAAAATCTCTACATATTTTACAAGTATCTTCTTCTGTGAGATTTCCACAAATTTTGCAATGATGAATTCTTTCCTTAACTTCCATCAAAGCTTTAGAAAAATCTTCAACACTTTTTGCATCCTCATCTACTATACTCATCGCAAGTCTTTCTGCGCTTTTTCTGCCTATAGTTGGTAATTTTTGAAATTGTTCTATTAAATTATTTAATGATTCGGGTAAAATAGCCATTACATTAAGCCAGGAATATTAATTCCGCCAGTTAGTTTGCCCATATTTTCTTCATTAAACTTATCAGCTTGACTAGCTGCATCATTTATAGCGACCATTATTAAATCTTGAAGCATTTCAACATCCTCAGGGTCAACTACATCTGGATTAATTTTTATAGCAGTTACTACTTTCTTTCCGGTTACAGTAGCTTCTACTACTCCGCCACCTGCGGAAGATGTAAACTCTTTTTCTTCTAGCTCTTGTTGAGCCCTTTCCATTTCTTCTTGCATCTTCTTCACTTGTTTCATCATATTGTTCATATTTGGCATTCCGCCTCTAAAATTTCTAACCATTTCTTCCTCCTATTTAATAATTAAATCATCATCAAAAATATTTTTCAGCTTATTTATTGTATTATTTGTATCGTCATCATTTACTAGATTTTCTTCTTTTTTGATTTCACCTGTCACTAAAGAAAAATTTATATCTTTTTTTAAGATATTAGAAAGCTTTTCGCTTATTTCATCTATTTTGGTTTCTATAAATATACTATAAAATTTATCTTTAATTATAAGGTCAAACTTATCTCCAACATATGTGTAGTTAAATCCTTCATCATTAAAAATCGTATTTAACATTGTCCCAGAAGTTGATATTATCATCTCCCTAATTGTATTAACAATATTAGAATCTAGTTTTGTAGTCTGAATTTCATCAACTTCTTCTATTGATTTTTCATTATCAATATCTGATTTTTTAACTTCTTTATTATTTCCTAATTGTTCATCATTCTCAATTAAAATACTCTCAATTTGTGGTTCATCTTCTTTGGAATCATAAGTTGAAATTTTATCTATCGGAGAAAAATTTTCAAATCTATTGTCTATTAACTTATTAAGTGTATCAATAATATCTGATTGGCCTAATCTTTCAAGTTTTTCAACTCTTGATACAAGACTATTCATATCGACTGTATCAATTAGCCTTAGTACGAGGATTTCACTTAATATATCCGTATTAGATGAAGAATTTATTTTTATAGAGTAATCATTTAAAACATCAAGACTTGTTAGGATTCTCTCAAGACTTATATTTTGAACACTTTCTTTAAGAAGCTCAAGTCTTTGTTCATTTTCAAAAAATGTATCATCAGCGCTAACCTTTAGAACCATGAGGTCCCTATAAAAGTTAATGAGTGCATCCACAATATCTAAATTTGATTTACCATCATCTCTTATGGCTACAAGGTCTTTTAAACTTTCTCTTTGATCTTTTGCAATGATGCTAGTTACGAGTTTATTGACTTTCTCAAAATCAACTGAACCTAGAATAAATTCGACATCCTTGAGCAAATATTCTTCCTTATCAAAAGATAAAACCTGGTCTAAAATACTTAAAGCATCCCTCATAGCTCCCTTGGCTTTTCTAATGATAAGGTCAATAGCTTCATTTTCCATTTTTATATTCTGATCATTAAGAATTATACTTATCTGTTCCCTGATTTTAGATGAGGCAATCTTATTAAATTCAAATTTTTGAACTCTAGATAAAATTGTTTTTGGAATCTTATCTATTTCTGTGGTAGCAAGGATAAATACTAAATGCTTTGGTGGCTCTTCCATGATTTTAAGAAGGGCATTAAAAGCCTCTCTTGTTATCATGTGAGCCTCATCTATTATGTAGACCTTATATTTTAAATTAGCTGGTGGATAAATTACATTATCTCTTAAATTTCTAATATCGTCTATCCTTCTATTGCTTGCAGCATCCATCTCCACAACATCTAGGCTTGTTTCTTCTTCTATAGCCTTACAATTTTCGCACTCTAGACAGGGAGAACCGTCTTGTGGATTAAGACAGTTAATTGCCTTGGCAAATATCTTTGCAGCAGATGTTTTCCCACAGCCTCTTTCTCCAGCAAATAAATAAGCATGAGAAAAGTTTTTATTTTTTATTTGATTTTTTAATACATTTACGACCTTATCTTGACCAAGAACTTGGTCAAAAATCTTTGGCCTATATTTTCTATATAAAGCTTTTGCCATAGCCTTCCTTCCTACCTACTAATTATACCACAGTTTATAAATTTTTTTGTTTTTTTTATTTTGCAATGAAAATAAACTACGGTATAGTAAGTTATTGTAGCATGGAGAGCTGTCCGAGCGGTTTAAGGAGCACGATTGGAAATCGTGTATACAGTTTTTATGTATCATGGGTTCAAATCCCATGCTCTCCGCCATGCACTAGACGGGGAACTAGCGGTGCCTTGTAACCTGCAATCCGCTATAGCAGGGTTTAAGTCCCAATGGAGGGCTCTTAGCGAAATAAAAGACTAAAATAACTAGTGTTGATTGATAGATCTTACGCAACATAAGACTGTGAACCATGTCAGGAGGGGAACCTAGCAGCATTAAGCAGACACTTATGTGTGCCGTAAGGCAACCTATCATGAGCTAGGGATTATAGAACCTATATTAGGCTAACTGTTCGATATTGGGTGTGCTTACATATAACTCCAAGATTTTCTTGGAGTTTTTTTGTGCTCAAATTATGATTTATGTTATAATAAAAAGAGATAGAAAAATAGGAGCTAAAATTGATAGGAAAAAATTTCGCCAAACTTTTTAATAGACCTACAGCTAATCTAATGATACCAGCAAGCCAAGTAGCAATAGTTAATGAAGATGACTCTCTCCTTCACGCAAGTCTTGTCTTATCAAGCTCTGGATATCAAATTATACCAGTAGTTGACGATGATAATTGTATAAGGGGTCTAATTTCTATACCATATATAGTTAGGAGCTTTGATGATTTATCTCTCTTTAACGAGGAGAAACTTGCAGCACACAAGGTAAAAGAAGCAATGAACCAAGTAGTACCTATCTTATTTGATAATTACGAATTAGAAGATGTCATATCTTTATTAATAGATAACAACTTTGTATGCATCACTTTAAAAAACGGATATTTTTTAGGTATTATACCAAGAAAAGTTGTTCTTGAAAGATTTACCCAAGTAGCTCATAATATAGAAAAAGAATATAAACTAGTAAAAAAATAACAAGGACTTATTTGACCTGAACCCCAAAATCCGGAATACGGATGGAGGGGTTTTTGTATGCCAA
>NZ_CAUPHG010000113.1:0-4738 GCF_963510915.1 uncultured Anaerococcus sp.
CAATGAAAAAAATTAATAAAACTGTCCTGCTCGCCTCGACATTATTTATAACTTCTGCTATTAACTTAACTGATAATTCTTATGCTAATGAAGATAATAAATCACTTGTCAAAGAGAGTGTAGACAGACTTAGCGAAGATGAAAAAGTAAAAGTTGATACTACAGAAAACCTAAATAAAGAAGAAATTAGCACAGATGCGGACGCTGAGTTAGATTCAACAAATCAAGAAGAGGAAAATACTGACAAAGATAAATCAGAAAATACAGATGATAAGGAACTTCTTGATGAAAATAAAGATGAGCAAGAATCAAGCAAGTCTACTGAACCTAGCGAAGAAAATGAGGAAGAGACTGACAAGAGAATCCCTGGACTTATTTACTATAACGATAAAAGCTTGGATGATGTCCTTAATGAGAGTAAGGATTCATCTTCACATGAAGATCCAGTTTTTAACGAAAGCAATGAAATAAAAGAAGAAAATTATTATTCAAACAATGATGGTGGTTATTTTGTAGAAAAGAATAACGAAATCAAATATTATAAGGGTAATAAATTAGTTAAAAATACTTGTATCAAGATAAATGATTCTATATTCAGAGCAGATAAAAAAGGTGTTATTACAAATCCGAAAAACACTTGGCTTAATATAGGTGGAGATATTTATTATAATAACAATAATGGCGACATAGCAAAAGGTATCAGCCAGATTGGCAAGGATAAATATTATTTCTCAAATGATGGAGTCCTTCAAATAGATAAAAAACTTATAACCCAAGGTTATTATTATGAAGTAAATGGCATGGGCAAGATGAATGTAGTGCCAAACCAATGGGTTAGTGTTAATGCAAACGTCTATAGAACCCTAAAAGATGGTAAGATTGCCAAGGGCATAACCAAAATTGGAAGTCAAGATTTTTATTTTGATAAGGATGGTAAACTTCAAACTAATAAGAAGATGATTGTTTCTGACAAGTATTATGAAGTTAACTATTTGGGAGTTATTACAAATCCTAAAAACAAATGGCTTGCCATAGATGGAGTTACTTATAGGACCCTATCAGACGGAAAAATAGCTAGGGGACTTGCCCAAATCAATGGCAATACCTATGTATTTGATTACAAAACAGGGGCAATGATTGTTGGCAGACCTTCTATTACCAACGGTCTATACTTTGATATAAACAATAAGGGTGTTGCAAAACTTATTAAGAACCAATGGGTCACTTACCAAGGTAAGACCTTCCATACTAACAACTCAGGCTATATCCAAAAAGGCGCTTGGGAAATCAACGGCAACACATATTACTTTGATGATAATGGTCTAGTTTTAAATACCACTTACATGAAAAATGGTGTAAAATACAAGATTAATGAAAAAGGAATTGTAAAGGTAGATGGATATAAGGTAGCAGGTGAGAGAAACATCGACAAAACAATGGAGTGGATGTTTACTGCTAAGAATAATGGTATGACCTATGATATGGGTCCAGCTAGGACATCCGAAAAGTCAGCAGACTGTTCATCAGCAGTATTTAGGTCTTTAATCTATGGTGGATTCTTAGATTCAAATGCATACGTTGGCAACACTGAAACCCTATTTTCTATGGGAGCCAAGGGCGAGATAATGTATGAAATAAGCCCAGGTGAGATTGATTATGGAGATATTTTCGTATCAGGAATACCAGGCAAATCTCTTGGTGAAGGTGGTCACACAGGCTTTATCCTAAACAAAAACCAAGATACAATTATCCACATGAACTACTCAGATGATGGTGTTTCAATAACCCCAAGAGTAGGACGTATGGGAGATAGGTCAGGTAGACCAGTTAAATACTTTAGATTAAGGAATGCTAAGTCTAACAGAGTGTATGTAGATAAAAAATAATTATTTAAAACTAGGTGTTAAGCACCTAGTTTTTTTATGGGAATTTGTAATTTTTTAGTTATCCTTGAGATTTATTTATTTTTTTAATGAATACTCTAGGTATAATATTAACGTATAAAAAATTATATTTTAACCAAAGAGGAAAATGTATGAGTGAAAAAACTAAAAAAATCAGAAAAACAAGTGGAAAAAATTTGTTAGGAAAAGCTCTACTCTTGATAGTAGCAATACTTTGGGGCTCTTCTTTGACAGTTGTTAAGGTCGCCCAAGAAACCTTTAAGCCAAATATGATTCTGGCGATTAGGTTTACTGTATCAGCCCTCATCCTGTCAATAATATTTTGGAAAAAATTGAGAAAAATGACCAAGGATGATTTAAAAAGCGGACTTAGCATAGGTGTCTTTTTATTCATGGCCTATTCTGTGCAGACTATTGGGGTAGGATACACAGATCCAGGAAGGTCTGCCTTTTTATCAGCTTCTTATTGCGTAATTGTGCCATTTTTAGCATGGTTCGCCATGAAAATTAGACCTGATAGGTTTAATATTATTGCAGCGGCCTTTACCATTGTAGGAATTTATTTTGTATCGATGGCAGGTGGAGATGG
This sequence comes from uncultured Anaerococcus sp., assembly GCF_963510915.1. Classification (GTDB taxonomy): domain Bacteria; phylum Bacillota; class Clostridia; order Tissierellales; family Peptoniphilaceae; genus Anaerococcus. Next base: position 2,494 of record NZ_CAUPHG010000113.1, read on the forward strand.
CGGATCAGTTTTCGACCAAGGAAAGGAAGCCATCATAGGAGATGGTTTTGCCCTCTTATCTGGGGTTTTATTTGCTGCTCACATAGTTGCAGTTACAAAACTATCTGAGAATAAGGACCCAATTCTTATGACAATCTTGCAATTTACAATGGCAGCAATCTTATCAATAATAGTTACTTTTGTTTTTGAAGACAATTCATCTATACTTTTGAGTAAGAAATCTGTCTTAGAAGTAGGTTACCTAGCAGTTATGTGCACAACCGTAGCTTTGCTTTTACAAAATATAGGCCAAAAATTTGCAACAGCATCTTCAGCCGCCCTAATCTTGGCTACAGAATCAATCTTTGGAATACTAATACCAGTTCTAATGGGAATTGAGTCTTTGACAACAAATAAAATTATTGGTTTTATTTTAATATTTATAGCCATAGTAATTTCAGAAACAAAGTTAAACTTCTTGGGATTTGGCAAAAAATAGAGAGTAAAAAATAAGAAAATTTGGTTAAAAAAATAGGAAATCTCGGAGAAATTCGAGATTTTTTTGTTTTTGATTCCATATTTTATGTAAATATGTGTGAAAATTTTGACTTATAAAGAAAATCAAAATCATTTGCTGAATATTATACTATAAAAAGAATAAATTAATTTCCTAGGAATAAGAAAATAGACAAAGCTTCTCCTCGTTACTATAAAGAGGTTTAGTAAGATATTGTGTTGTCAGAATTGAAAGAAGATACAATATTTTTTAACATATTCTTTGAAAATATGAGAATATAATGGATAATTATCAGTTTATATAAAAAATAATTCAAAAACACCCCTTGACAAAACTGCGTTATCAGAATAAAATTATAAACTATAAAAGCTAATTAAATTTTAGGGGGAAAAATAATGAAAATGAAAAGAATTTTCTCTACCATGATGGCCTTTGGTCTTGCAGCAACCCTTGTTGCTTGTGGTGGAGAAGGCGCTAAGAAAGATGACGCTGCTGATAAGAAAGATGATAAAGCGGCAGATAAAGCAGAAGATAAGAAAGAAGATTCTAAGGAAGGTCAAGAACTTTCAGATGATGATAAAAAAGCTTTAGATTCCTTTGAAAAACAAACCACAGATGACACTCTTGTAATTGGTACATCAGAAATGAGTGGAGATTTCTACCCAGGTTGGTCTAACAACTCTTACGATGTTAAGGTTAGAAAGCTAATCGGTATCTATGGCAATAACTCATATGATACTCTTGTTCAAGATGAAGCTGGTAAATGGCAATACAACTCTGCATGTCTAGAAAAAGAGCCAGAAACAGTTAAAAATGCTGATGGATCAGAAACAACTACTTTCACACTCAAAAAAGATTTGAAATGGTCAGATGGTTCACCAGTAACCTCTGATAACTACCTATTTAGTGCACTTTTCCATTCTTATCCATCTTACCAATTGGTAACAGGATCAACTAATATAGGTTCAGACTCATTGAAGGGTTATCAAGCCTATAAGAATGGTGATGATGATAAGTTTGAAGGTCTAGAAAAAGTTGATGATCAAACATTCAAGGTAACAGTAGATGCTTCCTTCCTACCATACTTTGAGGAAGAATATCTAAAGGTAATAAGTCCATTCCCAACCCAAGCTATTTCTGAAAACCTAGCTGTTGCACCAGAAGGAAACAAGATTATAGCTAAAGATGGTTACCAACCAACAGATGAAGAAAAAGCTCAATACATCAAAAACATTGACGCTCAAATAGCTAAATCAAAAGAAGATTTTGAAGAAAACAATCCAGCACCAAAAGATGATGCAAAGGATGAAGAAAAGAAAGCTTACGAAGAAGCTAAGAAAGCTCAAGAAGAAAATGTAGCTAAACTTGAATCTAGAAAAACTGGAGAAGTTGACCCAACCAGCATGCTAATTGAAGAAGCTATGCAAAAAGAATTCAACGAATACAGAACAGCACCAAAGATTTCTGCTGGTCCTTACAAGTTTGATTCTTTTGAAAACAACATGGCAAAACTTAGCCTAAATGAATATTACCAAGGCAACTTCAAGGGTGATAAGGCTACAATTCCTCATGTAATAGTACAAACTGTTAATAGCAAGATTGCAATAAACCTACTAGAAAATGGAGATATAGATATTTGGGATTCTGAAGCTGAAGGCGCTTTAATTGATCAAATGAGAGCTGCAGCTGACGAGGGCAAAATCGGTGGTTACAATACCTATGAAAGAAATGGTTATGGTAACGTAACTT
>NZ_CAUPHG010000114.1:0-4676 GCF_963510915.1 uncultured Anaerococcus sp.
ATTCCCTCCATTGTAATATAAGGATAATTCTCATAAATATAAAAATCTATCTTTGCAGCCTCACTGCCTTTACCCTTGCTGGTAAATATTACATGATAAGATTTTATTGCATCGTCAGGTATTTCTTTAAAATAATTGTCGAATTTCTTATCATTAACATTTTCTACGCTCATCCCTATAAAATTACTAAAATAATCTAGCTCTTCTTGTTTTTCTGTTTCAGCAATTTTTATATTGTTAGAATCAAATATTTCAATTTTGTCTTGTTTTTTCCTGCTCCTACAAGAAGTGAGAACTATTAAAAAAGCAATAACAATAGTCATAAATACAAGTCTTTTTTTCATTTTAAACCTCCGAATTAAATTATCGTAAAACTATAGCTACTTTTTTTATTATTTTAAAACAATTGTTTTAATTTGTCAATATATCACTTAGAATTTTTAATAAAAAAATACTCTCTTAGCTAAATAATAACTTTAGAGAGTATGATTTATAATTATTAACTTTTAGAATAGTAAATGAGTTAGAATTACTATTACCGGAAGAGTAATTAGGGTTCTTTCTAAAAAGAGGACGAAGATATCTTTTAGATTAACTGGGATTGTTGATCCTAGGATAACTGCTCCTGTTTCTGACATGTAGATTAGCTGGGTAACTGATACAGCTGCTACAACGAATTGGGTGAATTCTGATGTAATTCTTTCGCTTGCAATGATTGATGGAACAACCATGTCCGCAAAACCAACTACCATTGTCTTACTTGCTTCCGCAGCTTCTGGAACCTGGAGAAGGTTTAAAATTGGTAAAAATGGCATGCCTAACCATGTAAAAATCTGAGTTTCTTCAGATAATACTAGGGCAAGTGTGCCTGCCGCCATGATTATTGGTGTTACACCTAACCATAGGCTTAAAACTGTATCACGACCGTTTATTAGGAATTGTTTAAGATCTAGGTTCTTTTCTGCCTTTAAAACTGCTAGTTGAGTTGCCCATTCCAGTCTGGTGAAGTTTTCTGGAATTACTTCTTCGTTTGGATTTTCAGGTTCTCTTAGTCTTACATCTCTTTTACCTGAAAGAGGTGGGATTCTTGGAACAATTAAGGCTGCAACAATTCCTGAAATACCAACAATTAAGTAAAATAATCCAAATCTGTCAACCATATTTATATTTGATAATACTACCATACAAAATGTAATAGATACGGCTGAGAAAGTTGTGGAAATGATTGCTGCTTCTTTTTCTGTATAATTTCCTTCTTCATATTGTTTAGCTGTAAGGGCAACACCTATGGTACCGTCGCCTATCCATGAAGCCAAGCAATCGACTGCTGAACGGCCTGGAAGTTTAAATACAGGTCTCATTAACTTTGATAAAAATATTCCAACAAACTCTAGGATACCAAACTCTGTTAAGAATGGTAGGATAAAGCCTGCTACTAAAAATATTGTCAAAAGTCCACCGATAAGCTCATATAGGATTAATCCACCTGTACCTTCAGACCATATCATTTCTGGTCCGATTTTGAAGGCTGTCATGTATCCTATTATCGCACCTGCTATCCTTGCAAAAAGCCAAAAAGGTGTAATATCAGATATTTCCTTTAGGATTGGTGATTTTTCTATAAAATTTGGTTTTGAAATTGTGTATAAAATTGCAAGTAGAGTTGAAATTGTAATACAAGCTAGGGCTACGATGTGAATCGGTATAATAGAATTTATTGCTTGATTTAAAAATTTTGAAATTACTGATACTGCAACAGTTGATCCACCATCACCCGTTTTAAACGGCGTCATTAGTAAAAGAACTCCTATAGCTGAGGGAATCACAAATTTTAAAACCCTAGCTGCTGTTATTTTTTCTTTTTTTATTGTCATTTTTTACCTCTTAATTTAATAGCTCTCCAAAATATCTTATGTAATTGTCAAGCCTTTGTACGTTTACATAACCTGGTTAAATTATATTCAAATTGATAATTCCATGATTTTAATAAATTTATAATTCTAACTAGGCTTTCTCAAGTTGTTATAGATACTTAATATTTATTAATAATAAAATTTATTTTTTCCTAGCTCAAGCTCGGCTAGGACTTAGCATTTCCTCCTTCCCTTTACTACGTTAATAAGCATCGATTTTCTTATATTTTATGTTATCATAAAAATAATATTTCTGCAAGATATTTTCTCTAAAGCCTATTATTTAAGTATTAAATTGATGAGAAATTATTTTTGAGCAAAGAAAAACTGCTACACCTAGTGTAACAGTTTATTAGCTTATTTATCTTTTTTGTATGGAGATTCATCTACTGGCCATGCTTCAGCCTTTTCTGGTCTTTCAGTTTTTTCAGGCTTTTCTAATAGAGCCTTTCTTGAAAGGTTAATTCTACCTTGTCTGTCGATTTCAGTAACCTTAACAGTCACCTTATCTCCTACCTTTAGTTCATCTTCTACCTTAGCTACCCTGTGGTGGGCGATTTGGCTGATATGAAGAAGTCCTTCCTTACCAATAGCTATTTCTACAAAGGCACCGAAATTCATAAGCCTTACTACTGTGCCCTCAAAAACGTCGCCTGGTTTTGGATCTGTAACAATTGCCCTTATCATCTCAATGGCTTTTTTACCACTTGCACCATCGTTAGATGCGACAGTGATGTGACCGTTATCTTCTGTCTCGATTTTTACTCCTGTGGCATCGATAATCTTGTTGATATTCTTTCCACCTGAACCAATTACATCTCTTACCTTTTCTGGATCAATGTCGATTGTATATAGTCTTGGTGCATAGTCAGATAACTCTTCTCTTGGCGCATCAATTGCAGATTCGATTACATCTAATATTCTAAATCTTGCATCTTTAGCATCCGCTAGTGATTGTCTTAGGACTTCTTCTGTGATACCTGATATTTTCATATCCATTTGTAGGGCTGTGATACCTTCACGAGTACCTGCTACCTTAAAGTCCATATCGCCTAGGTGGTCTTCAAGACCTTGGATGTCTGTAAGAATAGAAATTGAGTCGTCTTCCTTGATTAGACCCATAGCTATACCTGCTACTGGCTTTTTAATTGGAACACCAGCATCCATTAAAGATAAAGTTGAACCACAAATTGAAGCTTGAGAGCTTGAACCATTTGAAGATAAAACTTCAGATACAACTCTGATTGTGTATGGGAAGTCTTTTTCGTCTGGAAGTACTGGCACAAGGGCTCTTTCAGCTAGATGGCCGTGGCCGATTTCACGTCTGCCAGGACCTCTTAGAGGTCTGATATCTCCTACACAGAAAGGTGGGAAATTGTATTGGTGCATATATCTTTTTTCTACATCTTCGATATTTAAACCATCTATTAACTGACTATCAGCTGGTGAACCAAGGGTTACAATTGATAATACTTGGGTTTGACCTCTTTGGAAGAGTCCAGAACCGTGAACTCTTGGAAGTACTCCAGCTTCTGCAGAAAGTGGTCTAATTTCTGTCATTTCCCTACCATCAGGTCTGATTTTATCAATAGAAATCATCCTTCTGACTTCTTTTTTCATGATATCATCGATTCTTCTATGGATTTCATCTTCTGTCTCTGGGAAGTCAGCGAGGAATTTTTCCTTTGCTTCTTCTTCTATCCTAAAGATGTTATCTTCTCTTTCAGTCTTATCTGTTGTCCTAATTGAAGCTTTGATTTCTTCTTCGAAAGAATCTGAAATTAGTCTATCAAGCTCAGTTTCTTCGTGAGCTTCTACTTCTTTTTTAGGAAGACCAATATCATCTATAATTGTTTGGATAAAGTCAGAAATATCTCCTATTTCATCAAGGGCAAGTAGCATTGCTTCAAGCATTTCGCTTTCGTCAAGCTCGTTTGCTCCAGCTTCTACCATGTTGATTGCACCTTTTTTACCGGCAACAGTAAGTTCAAGGTCTGATTTTTTCCTATCTTCTTCATTTGGATTTACAACAAGTTTGCCATCAACCTTTCCTACCATACAAGCCCCAACAGGACCATCAAATGGAATATCAGAAATACCTAAGGCAATTGATGCACCTATGGTTGTTAGTGGATCTGGAAGGTGGTCATGGTCCATAGAAAGTACTGTTGCAATGATTTGAACATCATTATAATAATTTTCTGGGAAAAGTGGTCTAAGAGGTCTATCCATTTGCCTTGCAATTAAGGTTGCTTCGTCACTTGCCTTGCCTTCTCTTCTTAGGAAGCCTCCTGGTATTTTACCTACTGCATAAAGTTTTTCTTGGAAATCGCAAATAAGTGGGAAGAAATCTATTCCCTCTCTTGGTTTTTCGCTTGCAACTGCAGTTACTAATAAGCTAGTATCTCCGCTTTGGATAAAGCAGGCGCCGTTGGCTTGCTCCGCATACTTGCCGATAGTTACCTCAAAGTCATAGCCGTTTTTTGAAGTGTATTTGTAATTTTTGATCATTATCTCTCCTATATATAAAATAAGGCGGGAAAATCCCCGCCAAAATAATTAACCTCTTAGTCCAAGTCTATCGATAATTGATCTATATCTATCAATATCATTATCTCTTAGATAGTTAAGCATACCTCTTCTACGTCTAATCATCTTGTATAATCCACGTCTAGAAGAATGGTCTTTTGTGTTTGATTTTAAGTGTTCAGTTAAGTCAGCTATTCTCTTTGAAAGGATAGCGATTTGTACTTCTGGTGAACC
>NZ_CAUPHG010000115.1:0-4595 GCF_963510915.1 uncultured Anaerococcus sp.
CTTGGCTGGCAGCCAAGAGGTCAGGGGTTCAAGTCCCCTATTCTCCACCAAATAAATCAAGAGACATCAAGAGACGTAAAACCAAACGTTTTTAAAATGATGAAAGTCATAAGACGTCACAAAAAATCAATTACCCGTAACAATCTATCGTAACAATTTTAAAAAGAGGGGATCTTACCCCTCCTTTTTTCTTGCATTAGGATTTTCATTTTTATAGATTTCTAAAAGCTCATCTATATCTTCATCAACTGCCCAGTGCCTAGCAAATGTTCTGGCGTTTGATCTATACCTTAGATATCTTTTTCTTTCAGGATTGCTTTCCTCCCAATTTTTAGTTGCTCGTCTTTGAGCCTTACTTACTTTTCCTTTTTCCAAATAAACCTCCTTCTTAATACTCTAAATTAATTTATTATGTTTCTTATCTATATTGTCTTCTTGTTTTTTCAGCTTTTCTGATTAAACTATTTAAGGTTTCTGCTTCTGCTAATAATTCAAATTCTTCTTCAGTCACGTTTCCTTTAGTTGTATTCCATAATTGTGCGTGTCTTTGTAGTGCACAATTTTTAGCCATAACTGCTATATCCATTCTATTAATTGCAGCGGTCATTTTGCCTTCTTTAGCTAGGTTTACTGCTTTGTCTAAGTTAGCTTTACAATTTTTTATTTCAACTTCTAGTAGTTCTTTAATTTCTTCTCTTGTCATTTTATTTCTCCTTATTTTATTGATCATTGTTTGTTCTTATCTTGTTATTATTATACTACGGGTAGTATATTGTGTCAAGCATTTTTACTAATATTTTCTATATCCGCCTAAATAAATGTTAGCTTCTTTTCCTAATTCTACTTCTATGTATTTATATAAATACCTTGTATTGTTTTCTGACTCTTTTAGGTATCCTTGATTATCAAGCTTTTCGTTTAATTTTTCTAATACATTTTTAGCTTCTTCTTCGCTATTGTAAATCCCTTTCATATTGACAAATTCACCATGTCCGTTTGAATTTCCATCGTTATTTTCTACTATCATATATAATTTTTTCATTCTTTTACTCCTTGATTTTGACTTTTTTAATACATCTTTGCAATATAACCAGCTACATCGTTGTCCCATTCATCGCTAGTTGCATTTTCTCTGTAAAAATAAATCTCATCAACGTGTCCATTTAAGAATTCTTCGTAATCGCCTTCAATACTCCAACCGTCTATGTCGCTAAAGTTAGTATATATTAATTCTTCTTTATTTTCTGGTGTATCTTCTATTTCAATTGTATCTGCTAGTCTGTAATCTTCGAAATCGTCTGCTTTTCTGTAAACTTGGTATTTTGTCATTTTTTTGATCTCCATCTCTTTTTCATTGTTTGTTTTATCTTAATGTTATTATACTACGGGTAGTATAATAAAGCAAGGCTTTTTGAAAGAAATATGCTTATAAACGGCCATTTTAAGAGGAATGTCAATATTTTGAGTTGTGAGCGGTTTTATTTTTCAAGGCGTATATTTACCCCTCTGGAATTACATGATTTGACTCTAATAACTAAATAATAATAGTAAACATTAAAAAAAGACATAAAACTAGTTCATTATTTTGCTTTAAATTAAACTTATATAAATCTTAATCTAAAATTACTGTAAATTTTGTACTAAAAAAGACCCGCCCCAGTGCAGGCGGGTTTTGCTGTATAATTTCGGAGATTCCTCCTTTTAATTTTTTTGCACTGTATTAAGGTTAATCTTAAATCAAACTTTTTTATTTTTTGGTTTTTTGTTTTCGTAAACCTTAGAATGAATAATCTCATCTAAGTCCTCATCAAGTTGATCCTCGTCTAAGTTATAGTTTGAGTTTAAGTAATCACCTAATAGCTCTTTGCTTTTATCATCTAAATTTTTTTTGATTTTAGCTTTTGCTTTCTCCAATACCTCTTTTTGCTGCTCTGTATCAAAGGTAAGAGTTTCTGACTCCTTTAATGGAGAAACGACAGTTTGGTTAAGGCTTTTCACTATTTTGTCCGCTAGGTCTAAAACTTTTTCATATACATATCTCTTTTTTTCGTCTTGTTCTTTTTCAGCCGCCGCCTTACCTTGTTTTATTGCTTCAGTTACATAAGTAAGTAAGGCAAGCATTATTGCCACACTAATTAATACTAATATTCCGTCTTTCATTTTTATTTCCTTTCTTAAAACTCTGATCAAACACAAATTTTTATATTTGATTTTAGGAACTAAAAAAGCGACTACATTAGTAATCGCTTTAATTAAATTATTCTATTTCAAACTCTCTTTCCAAAGCTTCTGTTAAAAGCTGAGAAAAGTTTATATTATTATTTTTTCCCATTTCATTTAAATAGCTAGGAATGGTTATATTTTTTCTTACAGTTTCTTTTCCTATTTCTTTAGCATATTTTTGAACATCTATACCAACAAGGCTAATAAAACTTTCTTCAACATTTGTATAGCCATCATCTTCAATAACAACATCTTTTATACTAGTTGGTTTTGGAAATTCTTCCTTATCTATAAGCATATAATAAAGATTAATCCCTAAAAAGTCTTGAGCCATATAAATACATTCGTTTTCTGTATCCGCTTGACTCGCTCCCTCAAAGTCAGGAAAAGTTATGAAATAACCATCCTCATCAATACATTTATGAAATACAGCTGGATAAACTAAAAACATATAACCTCCTAAAGTTAAAGTAAGGAGGGGACTATTTAAGTCCCGCTTGTTTCAGAATAGCTTGCTCCGTCCCTTTTTTGAGCTCTTTTGAATGGAACGGCACTTCTGTTACCTTACCGGTTTTGAAATTCTTAAATCTTCTATGAGAACCCTTACCGCCTTTTATCTCGATAAATCCATTCTTCTTAAGAAGTTTAATCATTTCTTTTGCGCTTAGTGGCATATGCTATCCTCCTTACACTTATAATATACGCACTAATGTGTATAATATCAAGAGTTCTTATTAAAATTTAATCCACGCCTGAGTATTTCCGCTAGTCCTCCTGTAGGCTACCCATCTTCTTTGACCTGAGCCTCCTACATAGGAAATCCACCTATAGCCGTTACCTTCCCATACTTGGTCGTATTTAATTACTTGGCCTGGACTATACTGAGCAACCACAGAACTAGAAGTAGAAGGGCCGCTCCTTACATTACAATAAGCGGTTGTATAGCCTCTCCATTTTTCGTCTTTAACTTTTTTAGCTCCAGAAATAACAGTAGGACCAGCAGGCTTTTTCTTGGTTTCTTGTTTCTTTTTAGCCTTGTCTTTATTGGTATCACTATCAATCCATCTGAAATAACGGACTGGATAATATTTATTATCTAAATAATACCAATAGCCCTCGCTCTCGTTATTGGTGGTAACGGTCCAGTTTGAGCCGGCGTTACAGTGAATTATTTCTCCTTTACGGGTAAAAATACCTGTATGGCCATAAGCACCTCCTGAGGCTCCTTCTTTGCCTTTTACAAAGATATCTCCCCTTCTTACTTCATTGTAAGTTATTTCTTTTAAATATTTACCTTGTTTGGCTAGTCGGAAGAGATCCTCCGTTGAACCGTTCCACATACTTTCTGGTATAAATTCGCCGACTTTGGCACACTTATATACAAAGCTTGAGCAGTCCTCAAAAGGCGACCTATAAGAGGCTTCCGCTCCAATCCTACCTCCGCCCATCTTATATTTTGGTTGGTGCCATCTAGATTTTGCATATTCCATCATCTTATTAATATTTCCCATATTTCCCTCCTTAAATATATGTTTTTTGTATTAAAAAGGGACTAGAAAATTCTAGTCCCTAATCCTTTTTTAAATTTCTTACCTCTTTTTTAATCTCCTCTGCCATCTGTCTTGTTGCTAGCTCTTTTGTTGTTTCTTGCAAAGTCTCTAGTTTGGAGTCTATCATCTCAATTTTAGAACCTAGAGTGTCAAAGTGATTTTCAGCAGTGTTGCTGTGGTCTTTTAGTTTATCTTCAAAATTATCAAGTCGAACTGTATTGGTCGCTATTATATTTGCTAATTTATCAGATATCTTAGTGGACTCTTCCATCCATTTTGTCTGACTTTGTCTATACTCTTTTCTGTCAGAAATTGAGACCCAAATATATATCCCGGCAATCACAACAAGGACACCCAGATCAGAGATACTTCGTATTATATTAATCACAATTTATTCCTCCTTTATTACTTACCTGTGTAAAGGTCATAGTTTATGTTCATCTCGTTATAAGAGGAGGTATTTTTCATCCATAATGAGTGAACTGCAACAAAGCCTTTAGTGCTTGTCGATGTATTCTCAGCTTCATAAAATTCTTTAATATTTTTATCTGGACCACTATATAAAGTACATTTATCTTTGACACTTGCTTTATCCCAAACTTTAGTAATAACATAAATTCCTGTACCAGGAACTTTTTCTAAAGAGTTTATCTTAGATGGGTAGAAAGTACCACTCTGCTTATTTAATCCCTTAGTCCACTTGCTAACATTATTCTTAACCGCAGACATGGCTGTACTTGAAGCAGCTACCGCAGACATGGCTGTACTTGAAGCAGCTACCGCAGACATGGCTGTACTTGAATTAATAACCGCAGACATGGC
>NZ_CAUPHG010000116.1:0-4485 GCF_963510915.1 uncultured Anaerococcus sp.
GCAAAGCCTGTAGCGGACTTGAACCGCCAAGTTAACGCCCATGCTGGGCGCACTTAAACAAACGGACAATCAGCCCATTCCCTGATTGTCCGTTTTGCAAGGACCATTTTTTGAAAGAATATATGTCTGAAATTTAAAAGTTGCTGTCTGCGCCACAGCAAGGGAGATGGCAGAGGTAATTATTTTGGCCCTTTGCTAATAATAGATACACACAAATCTCAAAAATCTTGCTTCAAAACGCAATCTTAATAAATTCTTAATAAACCGAAAAGCATGTATATTTGAATTCATTGTTATTTGTAAATATTAATTATATAATTAATTAAAAAACAAGGGGATCAAAATGGAAATTGGCGAATTATTAAAACAATATCGTAAAGATATGCAACTCACTCAACAAGTTATGGCTGGTAATATCATGACACCTTCTTACTATGCCAAAATTGAAAAAGGACATCATCGAATTACTGCTGAGGATTTATTTGCTATATTAGACCACATTGGAGCTGATAAAGAAAAATTTATCCTTGATTTAGAAAAAGAGCCTAAAGAACGTATCTATAATAAATTTATTGGTAAAATCAATCATTCTACTCTTATTGAGGACCAAGAAGACTTATTTCAAATCCGTGAGGAGATAACTCATAATAAAGTATTGAGTACTCGACAAAAAAATGACCTTCGTATATTAATCAATATACATTTAAATCGTTTAACTAAAACAAATCATTACCTTTCCGAACAAGATATTCAATATATTCATGATAAAATTTTAGACTTAGAAATTTGGAACACATATAAATTATCTCTCTATGCAAATATGATAAATGTTTTTAGTTTAGAAACTAATAATATTTATATTAACTCTATTATTTCGAAAACTAATTACACGAATACACAAAAAAAAATAATCTTTGATATTATGCTAAAGCACATTAGTTCTTGCATTTCAAATAACTATGATAGTCTAGCTCAGTATTATATGGAATACTTAGCAAAAGAAAAAACAACAACTGAAAATTTATTCGAACGATTATTATATGAATATTACGTTCTAATTTTAAAGTATCGTCATGCACCAAGCCAAGAGATAGAAAGTAATATTAAGAAAATAATTGATGTTTATAGTATTGTAAATATAAAATCATTTGGAGAAAATTTAGAGAAGTTTTTTGAATTTACTTGTTTGAAAGCAAATAGATAAACTCTTTAAATTATATCAAAATAACCACTTCTCTTATTATAATGGTGAAATCAATATTCATTTTTCAGTCTTCCTTTATTTAATTAATAAATAAAGTATATGTTTTCAAAAAAAAATTATAGAAATCTTTCTAAATAAACACTTTTTTGTCTTTTACGACATAATAACCGATAAAGTCCATATAATTGTGTAAAAGTTAAAAGGCCATGTAACAGCCCTTTTACGGTACAATGTTTTTAACCACTAAAAACATACCCAGGAGGACGTTACATGACCCAAGTACATTTTACACTGAACAACGAAGAGGTTCAAAGTATTATTGAACATTCCGTTAAAGATGATGTGTCTAAAAATATTTTGACCACTGTTTTCAACCAATTGATGGAAAATCAACGAACAGAATATATTCAAGCCGATGACTATGAACGTTCAGAAAGTCGTCAGAGTCAAAGAAATGGCTATTATGAGCGAGACTTTACGACTCGTGTGGGCACACTCGAATTAAAAGTGCCTAGAACACGTGATGGTGAATTTTCACCGACGGTGTTTGAGCGTTATCAGCGAAATGAAAAGGCACTGCTCGCTTCAATGCTTGAGATGTATGTTTCAGGCGTTTCGACACGTAAAGTTTCAAAGATTGTTGAAAAGCTCTGTGGAAAATCGGTATCGAAATCTTTTGTTTCTAGCCTGACTGAACAGTTAGACCCGATGGTCAACGAATGGCAGAACCGTTCGCTCTCAGGTACGAATTATCCTTATCTGATGACTGATGTTCTCTACATAAAAGTCCGTGAGGACCATCGAGTGCTTTCTAAAAGCTGCCATATTGCGATCGGGATAACAGAAGGGGGTGATCGTGAAATCATTGGCTTCATGATCCAAAATGAAGAAAGTGATGACACATGGTCCATCTTCTTTGACTACTTAAAAGAACGCGGTCTACAGGGGACAGAACTCATCATTTCTGATGCCCATAAAGGCCTAGTGTCTGCGATTCGTAAGTCCTTTACCAACGCAAGTTGGCAGAGATGTCAGGTCCATTTTTTAAGAAATATCTTCAGTTCCATTCCAAAAAAGAATTCAAAACCGTTTAGAGAAGCAGTAAAAGCGATCTTTAAGTTTACGGATATTGAACTCGCTCGAACAGCTAAGAATGCCTTAGTCGGTGAATATATTGACCAGTCCAAATATACAAAAGCATGCGAAACATTGGATAATGGCTTCGAAGATGCCTTTCAATACACGGTCATCGGAAATGGCCACAATCGGCTAAAAAGCACCAACCTTCTTGAACGACTGAACCAGGAAGTCCGCAGAAGAGAAAAGATTATTCGTATCTTTCCCAACCGAGCGTCCGCCAATCGATTAATTGGAGCTGTCCTTATGGACCTTCATGATGAATGGCTCAGTTCTACAAGAAAATATATTAAGTTTGATCAATGAGTGACCGGTAAAACATTGTATAGTATTTTACACAGGATTGTGGACTTGACTTATAGAAAGGGCTTATAATGAAAAGACAACAAATTAAATACACACAAAATTTTATTACTGCTAAAGAAGACATTGAAGGCATATTATCCTTAACTAATATCTCACAGAATGATTTATTATATGAGATAGGATCTGGTAAAGGACATTTTACAAAAGAATTATGCAAAATTTGTAAGGAAGTAACTGCCATTGAAATTGATACAAAGATGTGTGAGGCAACTAGAAAAAGAGTTGGAAATCAAAATAATCTTAACATTATTAATGAGAATGTTTTGTCCTATAATTTCCCTCATGACAAGGATTATAAAATATTTGGAAATATACCTTACAACATCAGTACCGATCTTGTAAAAAAGATTGCTTACGAAACCTCGGCAAGCGACAGTTTTTTAACTGTAGAAGAAGGCTTTGCAAAAAGATTATTAGATATGAATCGAGCTTTGGCATTAATCCTTAGAAAAGATTTAGAAATATCAATCGTAAAAAATATTCCGAGAACAATATTTCATCCTAGACCTAGTGTTGACTCTTCACTAATTAGAATGAAAAGACTCAATAATTATATGACATCAAGAGATAGACAAATCTATGAGGATTTTGTGTATAGCTGGGTGAATAAAGATTATCGAAAATTATTTACTAAAAACCAAATTCGAAGAGTTAAACAAAATGTAAAGATTAATGATTTTAGTCAGGTCACATTGGAACAATTTGATAGTATATTTGAGAGTTATCAATTGTTTAATTAAATTTATAGATTATGATTCTTAAGTTTTATTCCTAATGTTGGCTAGACTATTGATATGTAGACAAACATAAATTCAGGCGGATTGCACAATGAGCAATTTTTAAGACATATTGATGAAAAGAGTGATGTATATTTGAAAAGCTCTACTAATACTAATATGAGCTGGATATAATCTTTTTGAAAGATTGATTGAAGAATTAGTTAAACATTAATCTTAACGAAAAATAGGAGAGACATGGAGCTATGCAGTGATTATGCATAGCCTTTGTCCCTCTTTAGTATTATTTTAAAGAAAATTTGTGTCATGTGTCGTATATAAATATTTACTTTGAAGGCACTTTTCAATAAAATTTGAGTGATAACAAGAAAACTTTGTGCAGATGATTTACCAGAAGAAGTAATTTCTTGTAAGGTTCTGTCTAGTCGATATGGAGGAGAAAAAGCATGAATTTAACAACAGAAAGAATGACCTTGAGAACTTTTAAATCACAAGATTTAAGAGATCTATTAGATTTTTATCAAGATGAAGAGGTTTGTAAATACTTGTTACATGAGCCATGGGATGATAGTACTGCTACTGAGTTATTAAATGAGAAAATAAATAATAATGAGCTTTCTGAAGCGAAGTTGTTGAACATAGCTTGTGTGTTAGAGGAGAAAGTTATCGGGGATATTTCTGTTTGGTACACCGATATGAAAGAAACGGTAGAAATTGGCTATGTTTTTAATCCTAAGTATTCTGGACGTGGATATACAAGTGAAGCGGTAACGAGAGTGATAGGCTATTTATTTTCAGAACATAATGTTCATCGTATCCAGGCGGTGCTAGATGCAAGAAATTTTGCCTCAGCGAAATTATGTCAAAGAGTAGGTATTCGACAAGAGGCACACTTTATCCAAGATTATTGGAGTAAAGGCGAATGGACGGATAGTTACGTCTATGCAATTTTGGCATCTGAGCATGTAATCTAATTACCATCCAAACCACACTTCCAACATACTATTATCAATTAATACGTTAACCACCATACATGTAGAG
>NZ_CAUPHG010000117.1:0-4484 GCF_963510915.1 uncultured Anaerococcus sp.
TTTTTTTACAATTCAAATTGACAGGTTTTGCCTAATTAAAAAATCACTAGATAAAATTGTTGAAGGCATAGAAATGATGCCAAATACTAAGATTATAGCCAATGGTGATTTGCCAATTTTTTCTTATGATAGTCTGAAAAAGTTTAAACCAACCTATTATGCAATTAGAGAAGATGATAATGATGATTATAATAATGATGCTGAGTTTAATTCAGACGGTATTATATGTCCTAATTGTCACAGTATTCTCAAGTATAGGGTAGTTAATTACTCTTCATTAGGGGATTTCTCTTGCCCAAATTGTGATTTTAGATCACCAGATATAAAATATGAAATAGAAAAAATTGCTAGTTTAGATCCAAATCATTCAAAATTTTATATTGATGGTAAACCTTATGAAGTAAATGTTGGTGGAATCTATAATATATATAATGCTCTGACTGCTTTATCAGTTGCCTATGAACTTGGTCTAACTTATGAAGAGATAAGTAGAGGTTTAAAAAAGCAAAAGAATGTTTTTGGAAGACAGGAAAATATAGAAGCTTATGGCAAAAAGATAGTAATTAACTTAGTCAAAAATCCAACTGGTCTTAATCAAGTTATTGACTTGGTTATGCTTGAAAAACAACCCATATCTCTAATTTGTCTTTTAAATGATAACTATGCAGATGGACTTGATGTAAGCTGGATATATGATTCTTATTATGAAAAATTAGCAAATTTAGATATCAGAGATGTTTATGTATCTGGTAAGAGAAAAAAGGATATGAGACGAAGACTTGAAATAGCTGAGATTTTTGATGGTGACATAAAAGAATTTGACTATGAAGTTCAGATAAAAGATATTATAAAAAATGCAAAGACTGATAATATTTATATCCTATCAACTTACACAGCTATGCTCAAGTTAAGGGAGGTGCTTGCCTTATAAGAAAGATAAGAATATGCCACTTATATGGTAATCTATTAAATACCTATGGAGATGTAGGAAATTTAATGGCTTTTGAGTATGAATTAAAAAAAATGGGTATAGATTTTAAGAGAAATATTATATCTATTGGAGATGATTTTAAGGCTAATAATTATGACTTTGTGTTCTTTGGCGGTGGACAAGACTATGAGCAAAGCATAGTTAAGGATGATTTATTAAAGAAAAGAGATGAACTTCATAAATTTATTGAAAATGAAGGTTTGTTTCTTGCTATATGTGGAGGTTATCAACTTTTAGGTAAGTACTATTATAATGCAGATGGAGAAAAAATCGAAGGGTTGAATATTTTTGACCATTATACAATAAATCAAGAATCTAAAAATCGTTTTACAGGTCAGATAAAAATCCAAGTTGAAAGATTTAATGAAATATGCCTTGGTTTTGAGAACCACGGAGGCAGGACATTTTTATCTAATAATCAAAAACCATTTGGGATTGTTCTAGAAGGTAATGGAAATAATGGAGAAGATAAAACAGAAGGTTTTATCTACAAAAACACTATTGGGACATACTTGCACGGTCCGATTCTAGCAAGAAATGAGAATTTGTGCAGGAAAATAATAAAAATAATTATTTAAGGAGAAAATATGATGACAGAATCAAAACTAAGAACCAAAGAAGCTGATGAGTTATTTGAAGCCATTTTAATGCTAAAAGACGTTGAAGAGTGCTACCAATTTTTTACAGATATATGTACAGCTAGGGAAATCCAATCAATTTCACAAAGACTCCATGTAGCAAAACTTTTAAAGATTAGAAAAACATACTCAGTAATAGAAGAAGAAACTGGAGCTTCAACTGCTACTATATCAAGAGTGAATAGATCACTTAACTACGGTGAAGGCGGTTATGAACTAGTTCTTGAAAAACTAATTGAAAAAGATTTAAAAGAATCAAAAGAGTAAGTCAACTTACTCTTTTTTTGTGGTATAATGTTATGGTTAAGGAAGGATGTGTAGATGAATTTAGATAGGTTAAATGATAGGCAGAAAGAAGCTGTTTTACATAAGAATGGACCTCTATTAGTTTTAGCTGGAGCTGGTAGTGGTAAGACTTCAGTTCTAACTTCTAGTATTGCCTATAAGATACAAGAAGAATCTGTAGATCCTAGGAATATTCTAGCCATTACTTTTACCAATAAGGCAGCTAATGAAATGAAGGAAAGAGTAAGTTCCTTACTTGGTATGGATGTATCATATCTTTGGATTGGCACATTTCACTCAATTTGCGCTCGTATTTTGAGGATGAACATAGATAAAATTGGTTATTCTAACAATTTTACCATATACGATAGTCAAGACCAAAGAACCTTGATTAGAGATATTATTAAAGATTTGGGATATAAGGATGAAATAAATCCTAAACTTGCTCAAAGTATAATTTCAAATGCAAAAAATAGGTCACTAAGTCCAGAAGAATTTCTCAAGATGAATTTTTATATGCAAAATTCTGATGAGATTGCAGAAATTTTCAAAAAATATGAGAAAAAGAAGTATGAATACAATGCCCTCGATTTTGATGATTTGATAGAAAAGGTGTTAGAACTTTTTGTTAAGGATCCCGAAACTCTAAGATATTATCAGGAAAAATTTGATTATATATTCGTAGATGAGTTTCAAGATACAAATAATTCTCAGTATGAACTTATAAGATTTATAGCTGGGCAAAAACAAAATGTAATAGCTGTTGGTGACGCTGACCAGTCAATTTATTCTTTTAGGGGTGCAGATATTAGAAACATCCTAAATTTTGAAAAAGATTTTAAAAACACAAAAATAATAAAACTTGAGCAGAACTATAGGTCTACATCAAAGATTTTAAATGCTGCAAACGAACTTATTGCTAACAATTTAGAAAGAAAAGAGAAAAATCTTTGGACAGAAAACAACGAGGGTTCAGATATTATATACAAAGAGACATCTGTTGAAAGTGACGAAAGTAAGTTTGTTATTGATACTATCAAAAGCCTACTTAATGATGGTTATAAAGAAAGTGATTTTGTGATTTTATATAGGACTAATGCTCAGTCCAGACCCTTTGAAGAGGCCTTGCTTAAAAATTTAATAGATTATAAGGTGGTTGGTGGTTTAAAATTTTATGATAGGAAAGAAATTAAAGACCTCATCGCTTATTTAAATATTTTAGTAAATAGCAAAGACGATGTAAGCTTAAAGAGAATTATAAATGAGCCAAAGCGTGGTATAGGTGATAAGACTATAGAGCAAATTGAAAGTATTGCAGTTAGCCACGGTATATCTATGTTGGATTTAATAACTGACCCTAATTTTTCGGTTTTACTTTCAGATAGGTTAAAAAAACTTGTTGATAAGTTTTATGAACCAATAGCAGAAATTTTTATAAATGTAGATAAATACAACATTGTTGATTTAATTAATGATGTCCTTGATAAAACAGGATATTTAAGAAATCTAGAAAAATCCCTTCTTGTAGAGGATAGGGCTAGAATTGAAAATATAAACGAGTTTTTATCTTCGGCTGCAGATTATCAGGATGCAAATCCAGATGATAATTTAAGAGATTATTTAGAAAACTTATCACTTTTATCAGAAATAGATAAGACAGAAGACAGTGTAGAGTCGGTATCATTAATGACTATGCATCAGGCTAAGGGACTTGAATATCCTGTTGTATTTATAGTGGGTCTTGATGAAGGGCTTTTTCCAGGCAAGAGAAGCCTTGATGAAGGCAACCTAGAAGAGGAAAGAAGGCTTTTCTATGTTGGAATTACACGTGCAGAAGAGAAGCTATATATGACAAGCTCTCAAGTTAGGAGAAATTATGGTAAAGTTACTTACTATAAACCCTCACGATTTGTTGATGAGATTAAGGATTTGATTAAAAAAGAAACAAATAAAGAATTTATCAATTATAATTCTAAGTCTTATGAACGAGCTATGAATGAAGATTATATGAGAGAAAAGGCAAGACAATCCGTTCTTGATCTTAAAAAGAAAACAGTAAAAAAAGATGATTCTATTTACCAAGTTGGAGATACAATCGAACATAGTAAATGGGGAAGGGGCATGGTTGTTCAAGTTAAGGAAAGTTCAGAAGGTAATGAACTTTTAATTGCTTTTGATAAAAAAGGGCTTAAAAAACTTAACCAGGATTATGCACCAATTAAAAAGGTATAGGTATGAATAAAGTAGATGAGCTTAATAATATAATACAAAAAATAAATAACCTAGACTATCACTACTATACCCTGGATGAGCCTTTAGTTTCTGATGGAGAATACGATAAGCTCTATGATAAATTGGTTGATTTACAGAAAGAATTAGGCTTTGTTCCAGATAACTCTCCTACAAAAAGAGTAGGAGGACAGGTATTAGATAAGTTTGAAAAGCATTATCATATCACAAGGCTTTTGAGTCAAGATAAGGCCCAATCCTATGATGAAATAAAAGAGTGGATCGACAGATGTAAGAGGCTTAAAGATGCATATGAAATAGAAACTGGCGAAAAACTAGCT
>NZ_CAUPHG010000118.1:0-4453 GCF_963510915.1 uncultured Anaerococcus sp.
CCTTCAAGGTATGGGCTTAGAAGTTCATAGCATTTTTTATTATAGGCATTTACCCAATCAATTTCTTCTGTACTTAGCATCTCTGTTTTTATTGGTCTAGTATCAAGAGGAACGTAGGTTAAGGTTTCAAATTCTAAGAAGTGACCAAATTCATTGTCAAAGGCTTTTTTTACATAGGCTTCATTTTCAATCCTTATACCATGGCTATTTTCAATATAAAGACCTGGCTCAATTGAAGTAGTCATATTTTCAACAAACTCTACTTCATTTCTTTCTGAAATTGCCTGTGGTCCCTCGTGAACAGTTAAAACAAATCCCACACCATGACCAGTTCCATGGAAAAAGTCCTTGCCAGCCTTCCATAGTGGATATTTCGCAATCATATCTAACCTGGTACCCTTGGTTTTATTTTTAAACTTAGCTAAAAATAAGCTTAGGAATGATTTTAATACCAAGGTATAATCAATCTTTTCGTCTTCTCTTAGACTTCCTAGGGCTATAGTTCTTGTAATATCAGTAGTTCCTTCCTTATAATGACCACCTGAATCTACTAGAATCATTCCTTCATCTCTAATTGTCTTTGATCCAGTTTTTGAAGGAGCGTAGTGAACTATTGCTGCATTTTCCCTATAACCTGCAATAGTTTCAAAAGAATCTTCTATAAAGCTCTCGTTTTCGCACCTTAAATCGTGAAGTTTATTAGATGCAACTAATTCATTCATAGAACCAGTTTTAGCCCCAACTTCTAGCCAGTTAAAGAATTTAACTAGGCTTACTCCGTCAAGAATATAAGCCTTTTTAATATTTTCAATTTCTGTATCTGTCTTTATTGATTTCATGAATGTTGTAAGGTTTATTCCTTGGCTGATTTTTACATTTGAATTTATGGCATCATAAATCGAAACATTTGTCCTTGATGGGTCTAAGTAAATCCTATTTTTACCTGGGATATTTTTTAATAGAGTGTAGATGTAATCATAAGAATAAATATCAACCCCATTTTCTTCCAGGTAATTACGTACACTGCCTTCAACCTTATCCTCATCTATACATAGGTAAGCCTTATCTAGAGAAATAAGCATATAAGAAAGTATAACCGGATTATAGTCAACATCATTGCCACGAATATTTAATAGGTAGCAAATATCTTCTGGTGCACCAATAAAAGTGTAATCACAGTGGTTAAGTTTCATTTTATTTCTTAAAATTTCAAGTTTGTCTTTTAAACTCAAGCCACAATATTTTTCTTCGTGAATCCAAGCCTTATCTTTTGGTAATTCTGGCCTATCTGTCCAAATTTGTGATATATAATCTAGATCAGAAACCAAGACCCTAGATCCCATATTTTCTGACAAATCCTTATAGGCTGTAACTGAATAGCATTCACCGTCAAAACCAATTTTCCCAAATTCAGCAATATTTTCATCCAAATATTCTAAAATTGTTGGATAGCCTTCAACTCCCATCTTCATCAATTCAAATTCTGAACTAGATAATTCTTTTTGTGCCTGCAAGAAATACCTTGAGTCTGTCCAAAGTCTGGCTTCCTTGAGAGTAATTACAGCTGTTCCAGCAGAACCTGTAAAGCCTGAAATAAATTCTCTTGTTTTATAATGATCTGCCAAATACTCAGATTGGTGAGGATCCGAACTTGCAACAATATAAGCATCAATTTTTCTATCTTTCATTAAAGATCTTAATTCTTCTAATCTTTTATTTATATTCATCCTTATCTCCTAAGCATTAAATTAGGCAAGTTATTCTTGCCGAAACTCTTATTAATATTTTATCATAGTTTAATATTATTTCTATATACAATTATACCAGAATTAAGTCTTATTATAAGTATTTCCATGATTGATTTTTTCTCTAAAACTA
The DNA here is from genome assembly GCF_963510915.1 of uncultured Anaerococcus sp. Lineage (GTDB taxonomy): Bacteria > Bacillota > Clostridia > Tissierellales > Peptoniphilaceae > Anaerococcus. Next base: position 1,879 of record NZ_CAUPHG010000118.1, read on the forward strand.
TTATAATATTAGAGTTATAAGAATAAAATAAAAGAGAGAGTGAGAGAAATGAAATTAGGAATAGTCGGTCTACCTAATGTTGGTAAGTCAACATTATTTAACGCGATAACCAAAGCAGGTGCCCTAGTGGCAAATTATCCTTTTGCTACCATTGATCCCAATGTAGGATTGGTAAATGTACCTGATAATAGATTAAATATCCTATCTGAAATGAGCAAATCAAAGAAAATAGTTCCAGCAGTTGTTGAATTTTATGATATAGCTGGACTTGTTAAAGGCGCTAGCAAAGGCGAAGGACTTGGCAATAAGTTCTTATCAAATATCAGAGAAACAGATGCTATAGTTGAAGTCCTAAGGTGCTTTGATGATCCAAATGTAACCCATGTTGACGGTTCTGTTGACCCATTAAGGGATATTGAAACAATAAACTTAGAACTAATTTTGTCTGACCTTGAACTAGTAGACAAGGTTTTAGAAAAGAAAAGAAAAGTTGCAAGAGCTGATAAGAGTGCCCGTGCCGAAGTAGAAGTTTTAGAAAAAATTGTAGCAGTTCTTGAAGAAGGTAAATCAGCAAGAATCCTTGACCTAAATAACGAAGAAAAAAAACTTCTAAGGTCATATCAACTTCTATCAACCAAGCCAATCATTTATGTTTGCAATGTAAATGAAGAAGACGCAGCAGATGATGGTGCTAGCAACAAATATGTAAAGATGGTTAAGGACTTTGCAAAAGATGAGGGTGCTGAAGTTTCTGTCGTTTCTGCTAAAATCGAACAAGAAATATCAGAGCTTGAAACAGAAGAAGAAAGAGCAGAGTTTTTAGAAATGATTGGGCTTACAGAATCTGGTACTGATAGGGTAATAAAGGATTCATACAAAACCTTAAACCTTATTTCTTACTTAACAACAGGAGAAGTAGAAACTCGTGCATGGACAATTACTAAAGGAACTCGTGCCCAAGATGCCGCTGGTAAAATCCACTCAGATATAGCCCGTGGTTTTATAATGGCAGATATAATTTCCTATGATGATTTGGTTGCTGCTGGTAGTGAAGCTAAGGCAAAAGAAGCTGGCAAACTACGTATGGAAGGTAAGGACTACATCATGCAAGATGGCGATGTAGTGGAATTTAAGTTTAATGTTTAAAAAGATGATTAAAAAACAAGGTAAGCTAATAGTTCATACTGGATCTATGTTCTCAGGTAAGACAACTTCTCTATGGAGAGAACTCTACAGGATGACAATCGCAAATTATAAGACAGTTGCCTTTAAGCCTGCTGTTGATAACAGAGATAGTGAAAAGAAAATTGTTTCTCACGATAACCTATCCCTTAATGCAATAAAGATTGAAGACCTTAACGAAATTTTGGATTATGTCAAAAAAAATGAAATTGATGCGATTGGCATCGATGAGCTCCAATTTTTCCCAAATGATCCTAGTGAAGTAGTTGAAATTTTTAATAAACTCATGAGTAAAAATATAACCATAGTTGTATCTGGCCTAGATATGGACTACAAGACTAAACCTTTTGAAATAATAAAAGAAATAATGCCTCTGGCGGATGAGTTGATTAAACACCACGCCATATGTGCTTCATGTGGTGAAGATGCTTGGGCATCCTACAGAAAGTCAAGTGATGATTCAAGGATTCAAATAGGATCTGAAGATGTCTATGAACCTTTATGTAGGTCCTGCTACAATGAGAAAATGCGTGAAAGAGAAAATACCAAAAATCAAATAGAACTTGACATAGTTAAGGATTAAAAAATCTACCCAAAACGGGTAGATTTTTTAAAATTTATAAGATTCAATAAAATCAAGATCGGTCTCGTCTAGGCTATACTTAGACTGATCTGTTATTATTTCTGGTCCATCTTTATGGATTATAAGTTGATGTTCAAACTGGCTAACCTTCGACCCATCAACAGTCCTTGCTGTCCAGCCATTATCATCAAGTTTCATATGCCAATCCCCTAGAGCAATCATTGGTTCAATGGTAAATACCATCCCAACTTCAATCCTTGGTCCCCTGCCCGCCTTGCCATAGTGAGGAACTTGTGGGTCTTCATGCATTTCTTTACCAATTCCATGGCCAATAAAGTCTCTTATAACAGAAAATCCATTTTCACCTTCTACGTATTCTTGGATAGCAGCGCCTATATCGCCAATCCTATTTCCAGGAATAGCTACTTTAATAGCTCTATTTAAAGCTTCTAAATTTACATCAACTAATTTTTGATCTTCTTCGCTCATCTGTCCAATTGTATATGTCCAGCATGAATCAGCAAGACCTCCGTAAAGGTTGACAACATTATCTATTGATAGGATATCTCCCTCCTTTAGATGTCTATTGTTTGGATATCCGTGGCAGATTTCATCATTAACTGATGTGCATAATGTGAATGGAAAACCTTGGTAACCAAGCTGAGCAGGAATTGCTTTTTTATGATCAACGATAAATTTATTAGCAAATTTATCAAGGTCATTAGTGGTTAAACCGGGTCTAATTACTTTCCTAAGGGCAAGGTGGGTTTGACATAAAACCTCAGCTGCCTTTCTCATTTTTTCAAAATA
>NZ_CAUPHG010000119.1:0-4430 GCF_963510915.1 uncultured Anaerococcus sp.
TAAATACAGGGTTTAGGGAGCTCATTGGCTCTTGGAAGATCATTGAAATCTTATTGCCCCTGATATGCTCCATCTGGCTTGTGGTATATTCGGAGATTTTTTCTCCGTTAAAAATTATTTCTCCACCATAGATCTTTTGGTTAGATTCAAACAATTGAAGAATACTCATCGCTGTTTGACTCTTACCAGATCCAGACTCTCCTACAAGACCAAGGGTCTTACCCTCGTCAACTGATAGGGTTACGTCATTTACAGCTTTTATAAGACCACGTCTTGTGGAAAAGTAGGTATGAAGATTGTTTATTTCAAGTAAGCTCATAATTTCACCTATCTCTCGTTTGCTCTTGGGTCAATCGCATCTCTTAGGGCATCACCAATAAGGTTTACTGAGAATGATGTCAAGAATACTGCAAGGGCTGGGAATACCCATCTCCACCAGTAAGTGTTAAGTACATCTGAACTTTGGGCTGCAGTAAGCATATTACCCCAAGAAGGTGTAGGCTCTTGAACACCAAAACCTAAGAATGAAAGACCACTTTCAGTAAGAAGGTTGCCCGCATAACCAATTGTCGCATTTACTATTACAATTGAGAGGACGTTAGGGAGTATGTGCTTAACCATAATAGACCAGTCTTTTACTCCGAGGGCCTTAGCCGCTGTAATATAATCCCTTTCACGTTCTGCAAGAATTTGTCCACGAACCAAACGTGCAAGTCCTGTCCAACCTAGGATACCCAAAAGAATCATAACCATGGTTATTCTTTGCTCTTGACTAGCTCCTGGAGGTAGGAGGGCAGATAGGGAAATAAGCATTGGGTAGAATGGGAAGGATGCAACAATTTCTGAAATCCTCATTAGAATATTATCAACCCTACCGCCAACAAAACCAGATACCATACCTATTAAAACACCGAGTCCGATTTGGATGACTGTTGAAATAAGGGATATAACCATAGTCATCTTGCCGCCGTGGATAAGTCTTGTAAAGATATCACGACCTTGGTCATCTGAACCAAACCTAAATCCATTTAGTCCCCAAGTTTTTATTTTTCCTTCTTTATTTACCGCATAAATATTAAAGTATTTTGAAAATACCTTATCATATTCTCCGTCAGGAGTATCTAATTCTCCGTAGTTTTCTATACCCCATTGGTAAACTTTTCCATTTTCATCTAAAGCTGTAATTACAGAATCACCAGCTTCTATATCGACAATTTTTGCGTCAAATTTTGGAACAAAGTCACCGGATAATTTATCTCTTGATGGCCCCCAAACATAAAGTTTGCCATCTTCTGTAAGGGCAGCTGCTGAGTTTGCTGTAAGAACCGCTTTTTTCGCCTTAACCTTGCCATTTTTTAGTTCGGCTGGCATAGCTGTATCATTTTCAGCTCCTCTAACACCAAGGAGGTCAACAGAACCATCTTTTTTAACAACAATTACATTTATAGTATTGCAATCAAAATCTACAATTTGTCCTTGAATCTTAGAAGGAATCATATCGAGTCTTGATGCTAAGGTAGAACCCCAAATAATAATGTTATTAGCCTTGGTTAGGACTACTGAATATTGAGTACCGCCACCAATTTTAGCTATCCCTTCTTTTTTAATTTGGGCTGCCTGCATACCAGGCACTTTTGTTTGATCGAAGGTCTTATTTCCCCAACCATATATGTTGTTATCTTCAGTAGCAACAATAATGTGTCTATCACCAGCTGCTACATCTGTTATTTTCTTACCTTCTAGATTATTTTTAACACCTTCAGGTATGGATAAAACTTTATCTTCGTTATCAGAACCCCAAACATAGATCTTGCCTTCTTTTGTAAGACCTATTGCAAAGGTATTACCAATAGAAATTTTTTCAACACCTTCTTTTTCCATTTCGGATGGATAATTCATATACCCAGCTCCTGGGGCTACGTTTGTTAGGTTACCTTGAGAATAATATTGGTTAAATGGTAGCATCTTTGAACCAACAAAGATTACTAGGACTATAGCTATAAACATAGCAAGACCAATTACGCCGAGTGGGTTTCTAAAGTAGTTTCTAAGAGCTACCTTACCTGGTGACATAATAGCTTCTTCTTTTAGCTTGTCATTTTCAGGTCCTTCTTGAGAGCCACCTTTCATATTTGCACCAAGGTTATTTGTTGGCCCATCAGATTCTTTTTTTGGGGCAGGATTTTCATCTTCCATCCCGCTCGCAAAAGTAAACCCTCTCAAAAAATAAGTTTTAAGGAAGCTAAAATAAGATTTAAATGGTTTATTTATTTTTCTATTCATATTAAGCCTCCAACTTAACTCTTGGATCTACAAGGGCATAAGCTATATCCATTAAGAGGTTGCCTAGAAGGGTTAGGATAGCATAAAACATTGATAGGGCAAGAATTACATTGTAATCTTGTGCCATTACCGCAGAAATAAGCTCGTTACCAATTCCTCTGTAGGAAAAAATCCTCTCTGTAATAGCAGAACCTGAGAACATACCAAGGACAGCCCATGTCAACGCAGTAACTACTGGAATTAAAGCGTTTCTAAAGGCGTGAGAATATACTACTGTTTTTTCTTTTAATCCCTTAGACCTAGCTGTTCTGATATAGTCTTGGTCAAGGGCGTCAAGCATAGAGTTTCTTACATACCTAGAAAGAGATGCAAGAGATCCTACTGTTAATGTTAAAGTAGGTAGGGTTAGGTATTTTATCCATTCACCAAAAGTATTTTCCCTTGGCATACCATTTGCAGGGAACATCTTTAGCCTAAAAGCAAAGAAAAATATCATAATCAAACCTATAAAGAAGGTTGGAATTGAAAGACCAACCAGAGTCAATGTCTGAGCAGCCTTATCGTATATGCCCCCTTTTCGAGTCGCCGACCTAATTCCTATAAGCACCGAAAGTACAAAAGAAATTATTGTAGAACCTATATTTAAATAAACTGTATTTTTAAGTGGTTCTGCTAGATAATCCTTAACCGGTCTTCTTACTTTAGTAGATTCACCAAAGTCACCTTTAAGGGTCCTGCCTAACCACCTCACATATTGTTCTGGTAGAGGCTTGTCATAGCCATACCTAGCTTGTAGATTCTTATACATCTCTTCTTTTTGAGCCTTGGTCATCCTGCCTGTTGTTGGAATCATAGCCTGGATAGGGTCACCTGGCATTGCCTTGGAGAAGGCAAAAAGCATTATAGATATGATAAGAGCTACTGGTATTAAGTTTATTATTCTCTTAACTATATAACGTAACATATATATCCTTCCTCTTTTGATTTGGACTGGCTTTTATGTATTGGTCAACGTTTCAATTAATTTTGGGCCCAGTCCTCAATCATATAATTTATACCTACAATAGTATTATATTTAGACGTTTTTGTCAACCTTAAACTTTATAAAAATCCTATTTTCTCCCAAAAAATAAGGGACGTTTCCATGTTCTTTTGTATAATTATAAAGTTTTGTAAATATTGATAAGCTTAGCCGACTTAAATTATAAGTGAAATTCATTAGTCATTTTAAATAAATTCCAACAATTAAATTAACACTTCCTTGCTAAACTTAATTTTTTTAATAATTACTCTAATATTATACTCTAATTCTTCAATATTTGTGGTAAATTAGAAGAATTAACAAGCTACAATTTTCTAATTTCTTTGTTATTAGTAACTTATCTAGCTATCTAGAAATTTTTCAAACTTTTATTTGCAATGTAAACGCCAATAGTTGATTTTTCGACCTAAGTGTTGGTAAAAATTTTTTTAATTATCAGTCTTAAAAAATTTTCTTTTAACTCTTTATAAAAAAAGACAAGACCAGCTGGCCTTGTCTTCGTATGTTTTCTTATTTTTCTAAGCTCATAGCATTGATTTGATATTCAGATTCCCAAACTGGTGTATCGATATCAAAGCCTTTAACTCTCTTTGAGTAACCTGTGTGGTATTGGTTAGCATAAAGAGGGATTTCTGGTAGATAATCATTGTACCACATTTCGAATTCTTCCCATCTATCTAGGTAGCCTTCCTTGTCGTTAGAATCTGTTTGACGAAGTTTAACTGTAATTTCGTCTACTTTTGGATCGTTTGTCCTTGTCTTGTTGTCAGATCCCTTAGAGTTATATTGGTACCATGGGTCAAATGGTGTACCAAAGTTAGATCCCATGTTGAATGCTGTGTATTCTGCATCTTCTTTTGGGTTAGTGTAGTAATCAAGAAGGGTAGCGAAGGAACCAGCTGTTACGTTGTATTCCATACCTACTTGCTTAGCATTTACTGGAACTTGATTTGAGATAAGGGTGGTGATTGGAGATTCATCTGAACCATATTGGTTTACTTGAAGTTTCTTACCATTTTCATCATACCTGTAGTAGTTGAATCCATCTGGGTTTTTAGCAAATTCTTCATCAGCCTTTTTCTTATCCCAAGGTGTCTTTCCATCT
>NZ_CAUPHG010000120.1:0-4383 GCF_963510915.1 uncultured Anaerococcus sp.
GCCTTATAGAAGTACTTTTTGCTATCTTACTATTAAGTATGATAGCTTTATTTTTAATGCCAGCCCTCGGCTTAAATTTGCATAAATCTAGCAAGATAAAAGATATGGCAGATATTAGTTTTAGTCTAGAAGAGGCTGTAGAAATAAGCAGGAAGAAAGAAGTTGGCACTCACACAGAAAATATAAACGGAAAAGATATAGAAATAAGTATTGAAAAGTTTCAAAGCCCAATTTCAACAGCGACCTATAAAAAAATCACAGCAAGCTATAAGGATAAGAGTTTTGAATTAGTAGAGGCGGATGACTGATGAAAAAGGGGTTTACTTTGATTGAACTTATAATCAGCCTATCCATCATTTCATTTTTGGTAGTTGTCTTATCTAATCTTTTTTCCTTTAATATTAATATATTAAATAGGTCTTATGAAGAAGAAAAAGAATATAAGGAAGCCTACACAGCTATGGCTTATGTGGATAATACTTTGAGAATGAGCCATAAAATAGAAGTTGCTACCAATAAAGATTCTAATTTCAATGCTTTTATATATAGGGTCAATAAGAATTACAATGATGATTATAGGGAAATATGCTATAATTTTTATTCCAAAGATGGATTTTTGTATATTCACAGTTCTGATGAAAGCAAAGATTCAAAAGGGACAGCAAATAAAATAAGCGAGTGCGGACCAGTTAATCTTGAGTATGATAAAATGACAAAAATTATTAAAATTAACCTTACCAGCAAGAATGGTAGGTATAAACTTAGGACTGCTATTTATGTGGGGGATAAGTCATGAAAAAGGCCTTTGTAAGCATATATGTTTTGTTAATCCTTCTCATTTTTGGTCTTACAATCAGCTTTATAAGTGGAGAAAACGAAACAAATTTTGATAGTGTTCAAAGTTTATATAACAAAAGAATAGCTATGTATGAAGCGGAATCTTTTCTTAATATTTTTGTAAAAGAAAAAAATATAAATAAGTCAACTAGTTTGAAAGAAATCCTAGCTAATTTTGACCATAGGTCAGAAATTACAATTGAAAAAGCTGATGATAAGGGAAAAATTAAAGAAAAGGATGCTAAACTTATTTTTATAAAAGCAAGTTATAAGAACACAGTTGGCAATGCTATTTTAACTTATAGGTTGGGTGATGATGGAAAAATAAGCCCAATATATAAGAAAGTTTATTAACATTGCCAAAAAATCATTTACGGTATAATGAATATAGTAAAAGCTAAATAAATTGGAGGAAAAATGAAAGTATTAGTAATTAACTGTGGTTCATCATCACTTAAATATCAATTATTTGATATGGATAATGAAGAAGTAATGGTAAAGGGTCTTGTAGAAAGAATTGGTATCGAAGGATCAAAACTTATACAAGAAAAGGGTGATGATAAATATATAATCGAAGAAAACATGAAAGACCATACAGAAGCTGTTTCACACGTTTTTGATGCCTTAGTTGACAAGGATAATGGAGTTATAGCTGACCTTAGCGAAATTGATGCAGTAGGTCATAGGGTTGTCCATGGTGGAGAAAAGATTACAAAATCAGCTCTTATCGACAAAGAAGTTAGGGAAGCTATAGTAGAATATCAAAAATTCGCCCCACTTCACAATCCAGCTAACCTTATGGGACTTGAAGCTTGCGAGAAATTACTTCCAAACGTTAAAAATGTAGCAGTATTTGATACAGCTTTCCATCAAACTATGCCAAAAAGAACCTATCTTTACGGAATTGACTACAAATATTACGAAGAAGACGCTATTAGAAAATACGGCTTCCACGGAACAAGCCACAACTTTATTACTAATAAAACAGCAGAAGTCCTTGGCAAGGATGTAAAAGATTTGAATATTATTTCTGCCCACCTAGGAAATGGTTCATCTATTTGTGCAGTTAAGAACGGCAAATCTTATGATACATCAATGGGACTTACTCCACTAGAAGGCCTTGTAATGGGTACAAGAAGCGGAGACATGGATCCTTCAGCTGTAACCTATATAATGAGAAAAGATAATTTATCACCAGAAGAAATGGAAAATGTTCTTAATAAAAAATCTGGTGTTCTAGGTGTGTCTGGAGTATCAAGCGACTTTAGAGACCTAGAAAGTGCAGCAAAAGAAGGCAACGAAAGAGCCCAAGCAGCTTTAGATATGTTTGTAACTAGAGTTAAGAGATATATAGCAGGTTATATGGCAGAAATAGGCTCATGCGATGCTATAGTATTTACAGGTGGTATCGGTGAAAATTCTATCTCAATTAGAGAAGATATTATGGAAGGTTTCCAGCAATTCGGTATCAAGATTGACCCAGAAAAGAACAATGTTCGTGGTGGTTGCCATGTTGTTTCAACTGATGATTCTAAGGTGAAAATAATGGTAATAGCTACAAATGAGGAATTAATGATAGCAAGAGATACAAAATCTCTAGTAGAAGCTTGACAATAAAGAAAATAGCTTATATAATATTAAAGATTGCTAAAACTGATAAGAGGAGGTGTCAAAGATGGCAGTACCAAAAAGAAGAACATCAAAAACTAGAAAAAATAAAAGAAGAGCCTCAGCTTATACTTTGAACAGATCAAACTATGTTGAGTGTCCAAATTGCCACGAAATGAAATTACCACACAGAGTTTGCCCATCCTGTGGGGAATACAAAGGCGTAGCAGTAATTGATGAACAATAGTTATTAAAAGAGAGTTTGTTGCCAAGCAACAGACTCTTTTTTTATGGAAATTTAACTTCTTGTAGTATAATATATAAAATTAGAAGAGGGGTTTTATGAAAATATTATTAGATACCTTTGGTGCAGATGAGGGTGCAAAAGTCCTTGTTGATGGTGCAATCCTTGCCCTAAAACAAAAAACTTTCATCCCAGTATTTGTAGGAAATAAAGAAGAATTAGAAAAATTAATAGGTGGAAAGATTAAAGATTATGAAATAATCCACACTGATGAATATATTTCAAATGACGAGGACCCAGTTAGGGCTATCAGGAGGAAGAAAGATGCTTCCTTAGTCCTTGCCTATAATAAATTAAAGGAAGAAGGGTATGATGGGCTCTTATCAGCAGGCTCTACTGGTGGTATCCTAGCAGGTGGCATTTTTATTTCTAAAAGAATTGACGGAATAGATAGACCTTCTCTTGCGGCGCCACTTCCAAGCATTGGTGGGTACACTCTTCTTATGGACACAGGAGCTAATATGGATTGCAAGCCGATTTACCTTGAAGAATTTGCTATCATGGGTAAGGTATTTTTGGAAAATGTTATCCATATTAAAAATCCAAAGATTGGACTTTTAAATGTTGGGGTAGAAAGTCACAAGGGAGATAAGCTTACTAAGGAAGCCTATGAATTGCTTAGCAATTCTAATTTAAACTTTGTAGGCAATATCGAAGCTCGTGATTTATTCACAGGTAAGTGCAACATCATAGTAGCTGATGGTTTCGCAGGCAATATTGCAATAAAGACTGCAGAGGGTGTTATAAGTATCTTTAAGTCACAAATGAAGGATATTTTTTATAAGTCACTCAAAACTAAGCTTGCAGGGCTTGCTATAAAAGAAGATCTAGCTGCAGCTATGGGTAAATTTAGCTCCCAAAACATTGGTGGTGTCCCGCTACTAGGGGTAAAGTCTTATGTGTATAAGGCTCATGGAAATTCAAATGATATAGCTATTTCTAATGCCATCCTAGGACTTATTGACTATATAAATATGGATGTTATAAACAAAATACAAGGAGAATTAAATGATTAGAGAACAATTAGTAAAACTAGCAGAAGAAAATCTTGATATCGACACTTCTGACTTAGACTTTGAAAGCAAGATATCAGACATGGATATCGATTCAATTGACCTAGTTGATTTTATCATGGTTATTGAAGAAGAATTTGATATAGAATTTACTGATGAGGAGTTAGATGAAATCGAAACTCTCTCAGATATAGTAAGTCTAATAGAAAGTAAAAACTAATGTCTTTGTCAAAAGATAGACTAGAAAAAATCGAAGAATTTGAAAAAAGTATAGGCTACAGCTTCAATGACAAGACATTGATAGATGTAGCCTTTACTCATTCATCTTTTACAAACGAAGCAAGAATTAAGACAAAATCCAATGAAAGACTTGAATTTTTAGGAGATACTATTCTTGACATGATTGTAAGCGAATATCTTTTCAAAACTTATAAGGAAAAGCCAGAAGGATGGCTTACAAGGACTAGGTCTAGGATTGTTTGCACAGATTCCTTTGCTAAGGCAAGTGAAAAACTCGACTTGACCAAGTATTTAAGGTTTGGAATGGGAGAGAAAAAACAAGGTGGCAAGCTTAAAAAACACGTAAAAGCTGATACCTTTGAAGCTATGTGTGCAGCAATT
>NZ_CAUPHG010000121.1:0-4216 GCF_963510915.1 uncultured Anaerococcus sp.
AAATGCAGGATTTCTAAATTTACATCTTTTGTATCAACGCTATAAATTCCACGTGGCTTGAGGGGTCAGCATGGATAAATTTTGGTATTTTATAAATGCCTCGTATGTGGGAATGGGTCAATTAATTTTTTAATCTATAGCATTCTAGCCACTTTAATTAATAAAAAATGTTTTTTATAAGTGAAACGGAAGTCCTGCTAAGGTTTCAGCAAAAACTCTCACACATGAATAAACTGCTGTCATTTGCATAGCAGTAAATTCGTTGATATTCCTTCCCGCTGGTGTTCTCCCAAATAAAAAAGAGGATGAAGATATCCTCTCCACGTCTTTAGGTTTGTCTCTCGACTCACCTGTGCCCTTATGGGGAAATATTCAATTCAAAATGTTTATATTACCACCTTCTAAACTTAAGTATAAGAAAAGCACCTACTTTTGTAGATGCTCTAATCTCACTATCATTGATTTAGCCATAATTCTTTAATTGGTAAGGCTACCTTTTCAAAAAAATCTGTTTTGCTTTTTCTGCTACCTGGATGGTATGTTCTAACTATAATCTTATTTTTATAAATTAAAAAGCTAAAATAATCAGAAACATAAGTCCAATCACTAGTATTTAAATCTAGAATATCTTGAATAAATATATCTCCTGTTCCTCCACAAATGATAATATCTGGGTGATATATTTCAAGTTGTTTTTTTATAAACTCCTTATCAGTTTTTGCAAATTTATCTATCTCAGAATTATGAGCTGTTCCACCTCCAGGTGTTTTCTTTAAATTAATTACAGAAATAGGAGCAAGATATTTTTTTCTTTCTTTTTCTCCTATATAGTCAATTTTATCATAATCTTTGCCATATAATATATTAGCAATCCATCTTGAAGTATTATTCCATGTTTTACCGACTTCTGCACCTTTTCTTAGAAAATTCATTAAATCAAGGCTATTTTTAGCATTTACTTCTTTTAAGATAACTGTAATTTTTGGTCTTGCAAAAACATATGAATTAACATTTACTAAGCCATCTGGAACAAATTCTTTATGCTTTGCTTTCCACTCATAGAAGAGCTTAGTCTCTTCTTTTTTTTAATTTAATGCAATAAAATAATCTCTAAGATATAAGTGCAAAACAAATGCCTTAGGTGTAATATAGCTAAAGGATTGTAAATACTTTTTAATAATATTATCTTTTATGTTTAAATCAGTATTCTTGCCAAAAGATATGTCGTTGGCTAATTTAGCAGATTCTTCAGCTGAGTATCCATTGTTTTTTAAATAAAGAAAAATATCTTCCCTAGTTCTTGGAAATTTGGGATTTAAAGTCTTCTTAACCTCTACATATGCTTTTCTAGTTAATCTTAATATAGCCGAAAGTTCTACCATTTTCCCAAAACTTTTTATTTCATCCAATACTTCTATATTATCATCAAGAAAAAATCTCATTATATCTTTTAAATCCTGTTTTTTAGGATTTAAACTTAATAAAAAATCATCTACGTCTATTTGTTTTATCAAATCCGTACCAAGAAAATTATCAGCAAAACTATCTTTGAATGTAATGATTGTTGATCCATAAGAAATTTCCTCGGCATTCCAAGAAATTATTCTAGATTTAAATGGATAAATATTTCCTATTAAATCTTTAACTACGTCGCTGTGTTTCTCATAGAGATACAATCTAAAGGCATTATTACTTTTTAAATTTAAAATATATTCTCCTGTAATATCAAATCCATCTCTATGAAAACCATCTTTCTTAGGCAGATCTACGCCATAAGATGCAGAATTATCAAATATAATAGTTTTTTTATTCGGTTCATAATAATGGGCAGGCATGGGATTTATATACTCTAACTCTAAAAGATAAAGTGAGAGCAGTCCTATTGGGAAAATATAAACATTTTGACCTTTATAAATTTCTTTAATTTTTAAAAGAATTTCAATCTGCTTAAACCAATCATTCTTGTCAAAATATCCTAGTTCGCTTTCTACCCTATCTTTTACATACTTATTATTAGGATATTTTTCTTGTGCAGCTTTTCTAACTAATTCTCTAATATTCATAAAAACCTCCTTGTTTTCTTTGCTACACATATAAACTTTTTTAAGGATAAAAAACTCTACCTGTTTAATCTTTTTTATTTATTTAATTATACCCATATTAAAAAACAATCAACCCTCTATCATCATAAACCGATTCACTTGTATCATTCCCGCACCTTATTGCTCTATCTAAAGCCATAATTGTAGCTATAACTCTATCTATTTTTTCTGTAGATTTTCCCTTATCTGCCTTTTTATATTTCCTGCTGGATCTGTTCGTAAAAATATGTTGTCCGTCATCTATCTTAAAACTGGGTGTCCTGCATGGGCTATTTTTCTATCCACATGACTTGAGTGGTCAGCATCGATAATTTTCCAAGTTTTTCAAAATCCTCGTATGTGAGAATATATCAATCAATGCTAATACTATTAAGGTCTTAAAGCCGTAATAGGTATTACGTAAACATCATCATCTCTTTTATAAGCAAAAGGTGCTTGTCTTGTTTTAATTCAAGTATTTGTCCATTTTTTATTCAAGTATTTGATTGTTTACTGTTATATCTTTTTATCATTACAATATATTTAATTAACAAGCCCTTACAATATGAAATGACCCCCTTAAGTTAGTTTTTAGGTCTAACTTTTGGGGGTCAGTTCAAATTTTATAGTCGCACTTTTTTCTAATGTCTTAACTTTATTTAGCTCTTTCAAGGCTTGGGAAGTAGCTTTTTGTATTATTAACTATCCTTACTAAAAGTAGCATTACAGGAACTTCTGTAAGAACCCCTACAGTTGATGCAAGAACAACAGGAGAATCTACACCAAATAGGGCTATGCCTACAGCCACTGAAAGTTCAAAAAAGTCAGATGCTGCTATTAAAGAAGCTGGTGCTGCTATCTCATGAGGTAGTTTGCTTACTTTACTTACCAAATATGTTAGAGAGAATGAAATCACATTTTGAAGTATTAGTGGAACTGCTATTAAAACTACATAAAGTGGATGTTTTACTATCATATCACCTTGGAAAGTAAATATAATAACGAGGGTAAGAAGAAGTCCTATAGTAGTTACTCCGTCAAACTTTTTTATAAAGTTATTTTCCAGGTAATCTTTTCCCTTATTTTTTATTATAAAGTACCTTGATAAAAACCCTCCTACTAAAGGAATTACAACAAAAAGTACTAATGACATTAATAGAACATCCATTGGTAGACTTATTCCCTTTAAACCTAAAAGGAGCTGTACAAGTGGTACAAATAGGAAGATTATCAAGATGTCATTTACCGATATCTGTACAAGAGTTTGCGCTGGGTCTCCATTGGTAAGACTGCTCCACACAAATACCATGGCTGTACATGGGGCTGTACCTAAAAGTACTGCTCCTATAACAAAATCATTGGCAAGATCAACAGGTATTAACTGTCTAAATACATAATGGAAGAAAAGTGTAGACAGACCAAACATTAAAAATGGTTTGATTCCCCAGCTTGCTATTGTAGAAATAATTATACCTTGTGGATGTTTTCCTACATTTTTTAGTGAATTAAAGTCTATTCTAACCATCATAGGGTATATCATAAGCCACATTAAAACTGTTAAGATTATATTTTGTCCCTTAAATTCCAATGACTGTAAGAAAGATTGGACAGATGGCATAAATCTAGCAATCAAAATACCTGCAGCCATGCAGAGTAAAACCCATATACTTAAATATTTTTCAAAAAAACTAATTTTTTCGTTTGTTTCTTTCACCAATTTCACCTCTTTTTATCTGCCTATTGTTATAATAGGTCTTTTAAATTGTCTTCTTTTAAATCTTCTGGAATCCACTCAACAAGGGCTGTGTTAGATTGAGATGTTTCATCTATTGTCTTGATCCACTCTTTTTCTTGATCGGCCCTAGCTTTTAAAATCTCGTTTTGGCTGCCACTTGCAAAGTAGCTCGAATTGATGATCCACCATTTATTAAAGATTTCTGCCCTATCTAGGTCTTCCTTAAGTCTTTTTGCTTCATAGTAAGGAGTTGCTTCTGCTAGTGCTATAATTAGAACCTCTGTATAATCCTTGTCCTTAAGCCTTGGAAGTAGCTTCTTTACTGATTCAGGTACATCTCCCTGGCTTCTTGAAATTTCCCTATTATAGCTTTCAGTTGATTCTAAAAGAAGAATTGTAT
>NZ_CAUPHG010000122.1:0-4139 GCF_963510915.1 uncultured Anaerococcus sp.
GATAATGATGTTCGCAGTTTTCGCCTACCTTTATTCGGCGATTTTTAGGGGGTATTTAAACCTCAAAGGCAATTTCTTTGATCCAGCCATTACTGGAATTTTGATGAATATTGTCATTATAATCTTCACTGTCCTAACAGGCATAACTGGCAATCCCTACTTGCTAATAGTAGGCGCTCTTTTGGGTAATGTTCTCCAATATATTTTATTCCCAAAGGCTGTAAGACAGGCAGGCTATAAGCACAAGAGAATAATCGACATCCACAACAAGTATGTTAGAAACCTCATGGTTGTAGCAGTGCCAATCATTATATCATCAGCTGCTGGAGAACTTTCCATCATAGCAGACAACTCCATGGCTTCTGCCTTTTTTGGCAAGGCAGCCATTTCAAAATTGTTTTACTCAAAAACCATGCTGACCCTAATTACTGGTGTAATCACAGTATCTGTCACAACAGCCATCTTTCCTAAGATAGCAAATCTTGGTCAGTCTGGAAAAATAACAGAGATGAAGGCTTCTATCTCATCAGCAGTAGTCATAACTATGAGCTTAGTTATACCTGCTACCATCGGCATGATGGTTTTATCTGGGCCAATTATTGAGCTTGTTTTTCAAAGAAAGGCCTTCACTAGCGATGATACAATAATCGTGGCAAGTCTTTTGTCAGCCTACGCCCCTTATATTATCTTCCAATCCCTAACAGATGTGGTTGATAGGGGATTTTATGCTGTAGGTGATAGCAAGACTCCTGTTATAATAGTTGTTAGCCAGCAGGTTTTAAATATAATTTTAAACTTTATCTTGATTAGGTATTTTGATATCCAAGGCCTTGCCTATGCAACAGTAGGATCAACTGCAATTGGTTCGATGGTGATGCTTTATAAATTTAGGGATAATTTTGGCTCTTTCAAATTTAGGCAAGCCGCCATATCTCTTGGCAAAATCGGACTTGCAACAGCCCTTATGGCATTTCTTGCAGATTTCACCTACACAAACCTTGCACAAAACCTAAGCCACATCCTAGCTATTTTTGGGGCAATTATTGTCGCTGGATTTGTTTATGTCCTAGCAATCCTCCTAGCGAGGATTCCTGAGATGATGGAGCTTATAAATCAAATCTACCACAAGTTTTTTGGCAAAAAAGACGAACCAAAGAGGGTAGCAAGAAGAAAAAGAAAACATAGGTACTAAAAAAGGGGCTGTTGCAAATTGTGAATAACTATCGTCCCATCATCATAGGGTTCTCTCTCAAAGTTTGCCTCTTAGGGCCGGCGGGCCAGTTTTAGCCCGCCGGCTCATGGAGGCGAAACTTCACGAGAGGTTCCTATGATGATATAGGGACGATTTATTCATTCTGCAACAGCCCCTTTATTTTTTTATCCCTCGTCGGCCCTAGGTCTATGTCGGGACGGCGCACTGGTTTTATGGTGTCATTCCAACAGAAAAGCCGACAGGCTTTGACGAGGAATCCCACAAATTAGAGTTTTAAATTGTCATAATAGTATTTTTTATAAAAATCGAAACAATCTTTGAGAAATTTGTTAGGCTCGTAATCCTACAAAAATCTGCCCCATAAATCAGTTTTCCATTTTCTACATCTTCTTCTTCGCCTGTAAAGACACCAAGAACAGAGATTTCCTCGTTTTTTATATTCCTGATTTCCTTAGCCGTATCTTTCACAGCCACATCTCCAACATACTGCTCTTTTTCTAGGAGCTTGACCGTATTTATATTGGCCTTTTCGTCATTTGGCCTACCGTCTGATAGGATAATCACTATGTGCTTTTCATTTTCCTTAGTCTTATCAATTAGCTCGTTTAAAACCTTAAAGGCAAGGCCGTCCCTGTTTGATCCGGAGGCGAAATATTTAAAAATTTCCTTGTTGTTGTGCTTTTCATTATAATCCCTAAAGAGATTGAAAACTGTGTGATCACGCAGGGTTGAAAAGGACATGACCCTTATAGGAATACCCACCTCGTCCATGGCATTTTCTATGATATAGGCTTGGTTGGCTATTATCTCTTGCCTGTTCCTTTGGCTGGCAGAAGCATCCAAAAGCAAATCAACTTTGAAAGACGAAACGTCATCGTTTTCTATATTATCAAAAATATTAAAATCTTTGAGGACACTTGCCTTCCAAGCTTTTGTAGAATCCACAATCCCGTAGGCCTTACTCACTTCGGCAAAGTCTTCGTAATTGGCTATTGAATTTTTTATAGTCTGGGCAAGTTCCTTGATGGAACGATTGTTGATGGCAAGATTTTTCTCTATATAATCCTTATTTTTCTCAAAAACCTCGTCCCTATTTTTCTTATAAAACTTGGCATTGGGACTATCTGTATAAACTCCCTTGGTAAAATACAAAAATTTCCCGGCATGGACTCCAGTTGCGAGTTTTTTCTCAAGGGACTTAACCCTCATTTCCGGAAAAACCGACTTGCCATAAAAGTCCTCAATAAATTCATCACTCCCGTGGTAGCCTTCCTTGTCAGCATTTAAGAGGATAAGGTGCCTATCCATATCCTTGTTTTTTTCTTCTAGGTAAATATTTCCCGTAAACTCAGCAGATCCTATGTTAAACTGGTCCTTGATAAAGTCGTCTGAAAAGTCAAAGTCCTTGGCATCCTTCTTTGAATTTTTAAAGTCTTTTGGCTTTTTATCCTTAATCATTTCTTGAAGGAGGGATTCATTCTCCTTTGATTTTTCAAAACGAAAATATGTCTTAAAAACCCCGTTTAATTTCTCGATGAGTTTACCTGTATCAAGGTCATAAATTTTAAAAATATCCCTATAAATGGTCCTAAAAAATGGACCTTCTGTTATTGGTTTTCCTAGGATTTGCCCATAATAGGCCTTTTCGATTTGCTCTTTTAAGTCATCTGCCTCGTGGAACTTGTATTTTCGGAGAGCTTTTTTAGCAAAATCTTTTCTTAACGATTCAATAACGAGATTATCTTTGCAAAGACTTTTGTAGGCTATATCTTCCATCAAGAGATTGGTAATGAAGGAAAATTCTGGGTAAAATGGACTTTCCGCCCTCAAATAATCAAAATACGAATCCAAAACCTCAAAATCAAAGGTCTTTATTATAAAACCTCTGGTCATATTTTTGTAGACCTCATCCATTGGGTAGGATTTTTGAGGAATAAAATCATATTTTTCTGCAAAATCCCAAATGATATTATATTCTCTTATCTTGTCAAAATTCTCACTCATCAAAGACACTCTCGTCTATTTTTTCAGGAATTTTTGTTTTTATCAAATCAAGCACCAAGTCCCTTTCAAACTTATCAAAGGACTTATTCACAAGTCCCATTTTGATAGCGTCAAATGGATTTAGGCCGATTTTCATAGTTTCAATAGCGCCGATAAGACCTCTAAGGTCGACTGCCTTTGTTGAAATCTCGTTGTTTTCGCTCTTCATTTGTAGGGAGATAAACATATCTATCAAGGCTAGTCTATATTTTTCCTTGAGACTTGGGAAATTATCCTTTAGGAGCAAATCAAGATTGGCCTTGGTAATATTTGGTACATTTATAATCATAAACCTAGAAGCAAGGGCTTCGTTTAATTCACGAGTGCCAACATAACCGTAGTTCATAGTTCCAATAAATCTGGTATTTGGATCTAGGTTTATTTTATCAAAGCCAGATATATCTATAATTCTCCTGTGGTCAAGACTAGCGTGGAGGACAGAAATCGCCTCGTTTTTTGCCATATTAATCTCATCTAAAATCGCAAAACCACCCTTGATAGCAGCTTCATAAATCGGGCCTTTCCTAAAAGTTACCTCACCATTTTTGAAAGTGTCAGCTCCTATTAGGGAAGCAAAATCAGTATTGACATGGAAGGACACATTATAGGTCGGTCTTTTGAAAAGATAAGAAAGATTTGAAGCAAGGACGTTTTTGCCAGTCGCCTTTGCCCCTGTAAGGAGGATGTTTTTCCCTGCAAGAAGAGCAGCGATAGCTTGTTCTAAGACATCTTTCCCATAATATTTATACTCTGGTTTGATAACCCTATCGTTATTATCAAGTCCGTTTTCGTTTCTATATTTTTCTAAGAGGGCAATCAAATTTTCGTTAATGCCCTGGTCTTTTAAATAATTAATCATAATTCACCTCGGATTTATTATACA
>NZ_CAUPHG010000123.1:0-4028 GCF_963510915.1 uncultured Anaerococcus sp.
TAACCGAGTCCCGATGCCAAAAGCCTCTTATCATAAAAAATATAGTATAGGTAAATAATTATGATGGCATAGTACTCATAGTCAGATGAGATGAACATGGAGCCAAGGCTTGATAGTCCAACGATAATTAGCGATACAAAGATCCATAGGGGTCTTTTTTTGATGTGAGCTTTTAATTTGTCAATTACCATGATCGTAAATAAACCTAGAGCCAGTCCCCAGAGAATATTTTGTGACCAGGCATTTACAAATTCAGCCGACTGAAACATATCATAAGGAATTTCAGATATTACCGCAAAAATTAAAAGATTTCTCAAATATGCCCAGCGTGATTTGGTTTTAAAAAATCCCTCCACAATCATAAAAGCAAAGATAGGAAAAGCAATCCTTCCTAGGATATCAAAGAGTGTTGTGATTGCTACGAGGGGTCCAGTTCCTGTTAGAAATGGGGTGATGATTGCCTTGTTGAAATGATCTATAAACATTGATCCAAAGGCTATATATTTTAATTGGGCACCATTTATGCCCTTAAAATTTTTAAATTTTCCCATAAAATCTCCTTATAGATTATTTGAAGATTTTATCCCATTCTTATAAAAATTGCAAATTTTAGGCGAAAAAATCTCCGACTAGGAAATTCCTAATCGGAGAATATATTTTATTTATTTTTCTCAATTGCTGCTTGGGCTGCTGCAAGTTTAGCTATTGGAATTCTGAATGGTGAGCATGATACATAGTCAAGACCTACATTGTATAGGTATTTAACTGTGTTTGGTTCACCTCCGTGTTCACCACAGATACCTAGGTGAAGGGCTGGATTTGTCTTTCTACCTTTTTCAACAGCTGTTTCTACTAAGAAACCAACACCTTTTTGATCTAGAACTTGGAATGGATCCTTTTCTAGGATGTCTTTTTCGATGTAGGCTGGTAGGAATTTACCTGCGTCATCTCTTGAAAGACCAAAAGTCATTTGTGTTAAGTCGTTTGTACCAAAGCTGAAGAAGTCTGTGATTTGTGCGATTTCATCTGCTGTGATAGCTGCTCTTGGAATTTCAATCATGGTACCTACTAGGTATTTGATTTCCATGCCTTGTTCTTCAAAGACTTTTTCGATTTCTTTTACAACTATATCTTTTACATAGGCAAGTTCGTGAACATCTGATGATAGTGGAATCATGATTTCTGGAACTACATTTACGCCTTCTTTATTTAGTCTAATAGCAGCTTGCATGATTGCTCTTGCTTGCATTCTAGAGATTTCTGGATAGATAACACCAAGTCTTAGACCTCTGAAACCAAGCATTGGGTTTACTTCTTGAAGTTCTGAAATTCTTTCGTGAACTCTTGCTGGTTGGATTTTTAATTCTAGGGCAAGGTCAGCTATTTCTTTTTCTCCCTTTGGTAGGAATTCGTGAAGTGGTGGGTCAAGAAGTCTTACAGTTACAGGTCTTTCTTCCATTAGTTTGTAGATTTGATAGAAGTCTTCTTCTTGCATTGGAAGAATCTTATCAAGGGCAGCTTGTCTTGTTTCTAGGTCAGAAGCAAGAATCATCTTTCTAACTTGGAAAATCCTGTCATCGGCAAAGAACATGTGTTCTGTCCTACATAGACCAATACCTTCAGCACCAAATTCTAGGGCTTGTTTAGCATCTCTTGGTGTATCAGCGTTTGTTCTAACTTTCATGTCTCTATATTTATCTACCCATTGCATGAATTTGCCAAAAGCACCGTGCATTTGTGGTGGTTGGGTCTCAAGAGCTCCTTCGTAGATTGCACCTGTTGAACCATCAATTGAAATTGTATCTTGATCTGTTAAAACTTTTCCATTTACTCTTACTGTATGTTCATATTCATTAACGTGTAGGTCACTTGCACCAGATACACAGCATTTACCCATACCTCTAGCAACTACGGCTGCGTGAGAAGTCATACCACCTCTTGCAGTTAAGATACCAACAGCTGATACCATACCTTCAAGGTCTTCTGGGCTTGTTTCCTCACGAACAAGGATTACAGTTTCACCATCTTTTGCTCTCTTAGCTGCTTCTGGGGCAGAGAAAGCAATTTTACCTACAGCTGCTCCTGGAGATGCTGCAAGACCTACTGTTAGAGATTCTGCTTTATCTACAGCTGCTTGTGTAAATGTAGGGTGGAGAAGACCGTCTAAGTCTTGAGGATTTACTCTTAGAAGAGCTTCTTTTTCGTCAACTAATCCTTCTTCTACCATATCTACTGCTACTTGGACAGCTGCTTGGGCAGTTCTCTTACCATTTCTAGTTTGTAGGATATAAAGTTTGCCTTCTTGGATAGTAAATTCCATATCTTGCATGTCTTTGTAGTGTTTTTCAAGTGTTTGTGTTGTATTATAAAATTCATCATAAACTTCAGGCATTAATTCGCGAAGATGGCTGATAGGTTCTGGTGTACGAACACCTGCAACTACGTCTTCACCTTGGGCGTTCATTAGGTATTCACCATAAAGTACGTTTTCACCAGTAGCTGGGTTTCTAGAGAAGGCTACACCTGTACCAGATGTTTCGCCCATGTTACCAAATACCATGGTTTGAACGTTAACGGCTGTACCCATCTTATCATCAATTTCGTTTAATTTTCTATAAAGGATAGCTCTTGGGTTATTCCATGAAGAAAATACAGCTGAGATAGCAAGGTCAAGCTGTTTTCTAGGATCTTGTGGGAATTCTTCGCCCGCAAGTTCTTTATAAACTACCTTATATTTTTCTACAACGTCAACAAAATCTTCTGCAACAAGGTCGTGGTCTGTTGCAACGCCTTTTTCTTCTTTTTTAGCTGTTAGAACATCTTCAAATTTATTTTTATCAAGTCCCATAGCTACGTCAGCGAACATTTGGATAAATCTTCTGTAAGAGTCATAAGCAAATCTCTTATTTTGAGTTTTATTTTCTAGACCCTTAACAGCTATATCGTTAAGACCAAGGTTTAGGATGGTATCCATCATACCAGGCATTGATATAGGAGCACCAGACCTAACTGATACTAGGAGTGGATCCTCATTGTTACCAAAAGTCTTGCCGTTATGTTTTTCAAGATCTTTGATATGGTTTGTGATTTCATCGTTAAGTGCATCCCAAAGTTTTTTATCCTCTTTGTAATATCTGATACATGCCTCAGTTGTTACAGAAAAACCATATGGTACATTAATGCCCATATTTGTCATTTCTGCTAGGTTTGCACCCTTACCGCCTAGAAGGTCTCTCATTGATTTGTTGCCTTCATCGAAGTTATAAACATATTTTGTGCTCATCATTTTTCCCTTTCTTTATTCTTATTTAATTTATTGATGATAATTTCTGAAGTTTCTTCTATAGATTTATAAGTAACATCTATAATCGTGCACCCTAGGTCATTCATTAATTCCAGAGCATAGTCAATTTCCTTATCAATCCTATCCTTTGAAGAATAGAGCGAATCTATTGATAGACCCAAGGACTTGAGTCTTTCTTCCCTGATTTTTTTAAGGAAACCCTTATCGATTGTAAGTCCAAAAATTTTATTTGGATCCATCTCATACAATTCTTGAGGCACCTTTGAATCAACTAAAATAGGGATATTGCTTACCTTGAGTCCCTTGCTAGCAAGAAACATTGATATGGGGGTCTTAGATGACCTTGAAACTCCAATTATTGCTATGTCGCAAAAAGCTAGTCCCTTAAAATCTTGTCCATCATCAAATTCTATGGCAAAATCTAGGGCATCAATCCTCCTTTTGTGGAGAGAATCTGGCAAATCATTTTTATTTTCACAAGCTTTTTGTTTGCCTAAATGATTTTCCATTTGACTAATAGAATAATCTATAAGCCCAACTTCTTTTAGCTTTTTACTAGCCAGATAATTTTTGACATAGGCCTTCATTTTAGAATCTCTAAATGAGTGGTAAATTATCGAATTGTCCGAATCTTCTATTGATGTTAGCGAGTCGATTAATTTTTTATTATCCTTAATCCTATCCATAAGTTTAATTTCATAAGGCTTATCAAATTGACTCATGG
>NZ_CAUPHG010000124.1:0-3901 GCF_963510915.1 uncultured Anaerococcus sp.
CAACTGCACTAATGCCTGTGTATTAAAAAATAAAACTAAGACCTGTGCCGCCCTCGTAGTCTGCGGCGTGGCCTACTTTTATATTCCCAACATCTGTAAAATATCCACTATACATTAGATATCCTCGTTTCTGTACTTATCCATCATTGACCCAAAAACATCAGACGAAGATGGTGGAGTGTAGGAAATAGCATTTGCTCCGGCACTTATAGTCTCAAGTATGGATGTTCCGTCCTTGCCACCTGTAGCAATTATTGGGAATTCATTTCCAATATCTGCCCTAATATGACGGACTAGGTCTGCTGTATATTTACCACCAGAAACATTTAAAATTTCAGCTCCCGCATCAATTTTCGCCTTGTAGTCATCTTTCAAGGATGAAACGGTAGCTATAACTGGTATATCAACAAATCTCGAAATTTCCCTTATATCTTCGTGAGGAATTGGTCCATTAACAACCACCCCATAGGCACCAGCAAGCTCTGCATAATAGGCTACAAACCTTGACCTAGGACCTTGAGTAGTCCCGCCCCCAACTCCTATAAAACATGGGACTGAAGCTATTGAAATGATCGCTTCAGTGATGGAATTTAGGGGTGTGTATGGGTAGACCGCCATAATTGAGTCAGCGTTTGAATTTCTAATTATGGCAAGGTCTGTGGTGAAAAGCAAGGATTTAATCCTCTTATCAAAAATTTTGATACCACTTGCCTTGTAAATTTCTTCCGGCACAGATATAAAAGATTTTCTGAGCTTGGAATGGACTTGGGGCACGTTTTTCTTTTCTATCATCTAATCCCTCTCAAATAAGTCCCTGGTGTAAAGTTTATTTTTTACATCTTTTAGGTCGTCTTCGACCCTATTTGCTATTATCAAATCGACCTTTTTAAAGTCGTCTAAACTTCTAATTAATTTCATACCTTCAAAGTCATCGCCTTCTAGATTTGGTTCGTAAATTACAAGCTTTGCTCCCTTGGCTTTGAGGTTATTTATTACATCAAAGATGGCAGATTTCCTAAAATTATCTGAACCTTTTTTCATTACCAACCTATAAACCCCGATGGTTTCAGGTTTTTTAGCCAAAATATCCTCGCTTACAAAATCTTTCCTAACCTCGTTTGAATCAATGATTGACTTAAATATGGCGGTCGGAATATTTTCATAATTTGCATAAAGTTGCTTGGAATCTTTTGGCAAGCAATAACCACCATAGCCAAAGGATGGGGTGTTGTAGTGGTTGCCTATCCTTGGATCAGCCGAAACGCCCTCGATTATTGACTTGGCATCAAGCCCCTTAGCTATGGCGTAGTTGTCAAGTTCATTAAAGAAAGAAACCCTCATAGCAAGATAAGTATTGGCAAAAAGTTTTACGGCCTCAGCTTCACTTCTGCCCATCAAAATAACTTCCGGATTATTTAAGGCTTCTTTTTTATAAAGGTCTGCGATTTTTTCTCCGATTGCTGTCTTATCTGACACAATTATCCTAGATGGATTTAGGGAATCATAAAGGGCCCTGCCCTCTCTTAGAAATTCTGGGGAAAAGATTATATTATCGCATCCATATTCCTTATTTTTCCCTTCTGTGTAACCGATTGGAATAGTAGATTTAATGAGGATTGGCAAGTCTTTTCTGATTGCTTTTATCATCTTAATAGCATCATCTAAAAAAGAGGTGTCAAAAAATCCCTCCACCTCATCGTAGTTGGTTGGAAGGGCTAGAATAGCAAGGTTAGCGTCCTTAAAATCCTCTTGTCCACTTGTCTTGGCTACTAAGTTTAAATCCTTATTTGCCAAATAATCGATTATGTAGTCATCTTTTAAAGGTGATTTTTTATTGTTAATGAGGTCTACCTTTTTTCGGTCAATTTCAAGGCCTATAACCTCATTTGATTGGGCGAGTAGGACTGCATTTGATAGGCCAACATAGCCCATGCCCATTACTATAATTTTCATCATTGCTCCTTATCTTATAACTTTCTTATATTTTACATTTATTAATTTTATTTACAATTTTTCAAAGGCCACGGCCTCATAGGGTCTTAAAATAATAGTCCTATAGAGGGTGCGGTGGGTTAAAGATCCTTCCAAAAACTCATAGTCTTTGTAGTCCATGACCTTAAAGGCAAGGTCAAGAAGGACTTCCTTTTCTGTGAGATTTGCCAAAAAAACCACCTTTGCCCCCTCACCTTCCCTAGTGAAGGCTAGGATGTCTTTTTCCTTTGGCAAAATTCTGTTGATTTTGCTTAACCTTTTGATTTTATTTTTCAAGAGAAAAAGTTTTCGCAAAAATCTTACATCTTCAAAGTCTAAAAAACTTTCTTCTATATAAAAACTTGCCTTCAAGAAAAAAAGAATCATAAAAACCAATCTTTTTCCAGATTGGGGATAGTTTTGAAAATTAATTTCCTGGTTTATAAAATTATCGGGACCCAAACACAAGCCGGACTTGACTTGGTCAAAATCTATCGAAAGCTCAAATAAATCTCTTATCCCTCCCTTGGGTCTTACCATAGAAAGGGTTGAAATATTTGGATTGCCTAGGGCTAGTAGGGTTTTTTTCGCTGCCTTAATTTCTCCTAGAGATAGGATTTTTTTATTAAAAAAAGTATTTTTATTAAGTTCTCTAATAAATTCAATGAGCTTATTGGGGCTAGGTGCAAGATTTTCAAGCCCCAATAAATAGAAGCCACCTATCCCATATTTTATTAAATAGGCGAGAAAATGATAAAAGCTTTTCCTAATTTTAGGATTGGAAAAATTATATTTTATACCCGTCTTTCCCAAGAGTTTAGGCATAAGCTCATCAATGTCTAAACTTAATATAAGGCCTATGCCCTGCTTTGAGTAGGTCTCATTTATGGCTAAAAGCTCATTGATTTCTTTTTCATTTAACTTATCAAGTGCCTTAATCAAAACACAATCCACTCCCAAAGCCTTATAAAATCTAATATTTACTTGTAATTTTTTAAAATCCCTAAGCTTTGTTTTTATAATTAGTAGATCATGCATTTTAAACTTTTTTATCTTCTAGGTTCATTTCTATACCAACCTATTTATAATAACCTATTTGCCAATAGTTAATATTCCTGCACAAAATGAAACTTGGTCAAAGGATAGGTTGGAAAATTCTTTTTTCAACTCATCATAGACAAAATAAAACTCATCTTCATCCCAATAAGCTTTCGCTTCTTGCCTGCAGGCTTCCAAATCTTTTCTGCTCCAAAAAGCCACATCTCCTATATATATTTTCCCACCTTCATTTAGAATAGATACCAAGCTTTTGATAAAAGAAACTTTTTCTTCATCACCTAAGTGGTGGAGGGAATAAGTTGCAATTATCGCATCGTACTTATGGTCTAACAAAGCAGAAGCAAGCCCCCTTACAAAATCACCAGCATATAAGTCTGCATTTGGCATCTTTTCTTTGGCGATTTTCATCATTTCCTCAGAGAAATCTTGACCATAGATTCTAATACCCTGGTCATATAGACGGCTAGTTAGGGTAGCTGTCCCAAAACCAATATCTAAGACATCTTTCGCCTTAGCTTCCAAAACGCTCTTATAAATTTTATTTAAAATATCCTTATAACCTGCAAAGGGATAGGTATTTTCCTCATCAGAAAGACCAACACTTTTATCGTACCCATCTGCCCACAAGTCAAAGCCTTTATTATCTAGCATTTTCCCTCCATTTTTTTCATCTCTTGATAAAAAACTTTCTTCTAGCTTATATTATACTCCCTCAAACAAAACTTAATTATAATCATCAAAAGCAAAAAAAATAAGACGTCAAAATGACCTGAACCCCAAAATCCGGAATACGGATGGAGGGGTTTTTGTATGCCGAAATACACAAAAGAATTTAAAATCAAACTAGTAATGGAATATTTATCAGGAGAAA
>NZ_CAUPHG010000125.1:0-3822 GCF_963510915.1 uncultured Anaerococcus sp.
TAGAAGGTGGGGCAAGGTTTCAAAATGAAGAAGGAATAAAGGTATTGACTGATGAAATGGTTAATCAAGAGATAATCCTTCAAGATGCCTATAAAAACAAAGTAGATGAAGATGAAGAATTTCAAAATGAACTAAATTTGGTTAAGGATAATATGCTTAAAAATTATGCTATGCATAAAATTTTCGAAAATATTAATCCTACTGAAGATGATTTGAAAAGATATTATGAAGAGAATAAGGAATTGATTGTTCCAAATAAAACCTACGCAGCTAGCCACATTCTTGTGGACAATGAAGATAAAGCAAATGATATCTACAAGGAAATACAAGATGGATTAGACTTTAAGGAAGCTGCTAGAAAATATTCTAAAGATCCTTCTGCTGCAAGCGGCGGATCCTTAGGCACATTTCCAAAAGGTGTAATGGTAAAAGAATTTCAGGATGGACTTGATAGTCTGAAGGTTGGAGAAATATCAAAACCTGTGAAATCCCAATTTGGATATCATTTAATTAAATTAGATGATGTAAATAACGAAAAAGAGAAAGATTTTGAAGAAGTAAGAGATCAAGTTTACCAAACATATCTTATGGTAAAAAGGCAAGAAAAGTATTTGGAAAAATTAAAAGAAATCTCGAAGGATGTAGAGGTTAAAAAATATTATTAGGTAGACCATATGGCAAGTGATAGTGGAAATTCAAATCTTAAAAAATATATAGAATATTTAAAGTCAAGATTTAACGACAGTGAATTTATACCTACTATAGTTGACACAACTTTACGAACAGCCAATGAGAATGCTTGTAGGATAATAAATTTAGATAAATCATATTATATACAAAAGGGTGAAAGCCCATTGGCTATTTTTCATTTGAATATTGATAGTCTAACTGATGTAGAATTTAATTTTTCAGAAACTGATGATGGGGAAACTATAGTAAGTGAGGTTATTAATAATTTAATTGTCTCTGCTATTGTTATAAATTACCTACTTATAAACTCTGAGGCTTCTTTTGATATCTTACTAACTTATAGTAATATTCAATCACAATTAGAAGATTATAGTGAAATATCAGATATAATAAGGACTAATAATATTGTTAATCTAAATTTAAGGCAGGCAGATGCTTTAGCTGATGAATTTTCTAGTCTGCTACTGTCACTAATAACTGTTCCAATAAATAGGGTTAAGCCAGAATTTGCCTATAAAACATATAAATTATCTTTAGCCAGTCTTATGGGTGGCCATGCTGGTGATAATGTTAATAAATTAAGAAAAAATTCTATCAAGATGATTATAGGATTTTTTAGAAAACTTAAATCGAAAGTTGACTTGGAAATGATATCTATTTCTGGTGGTGATAGGTACGATACTATACCTTCTTTTGCTGACATAGAGTTTATTGTAAATGCAGATTTTGAAAATGAGCTTATAAATGCATTTGAAATTTATAAGAACGAAGTAATAGAAAAAAATCTTCGTTATGAACCTGATATGAAGTTAACGTGTGAAGAGATTGATAATAAAAATATCGATCCTATTTCCATTGAATCTTTTAATCACTTGGCATCGTTTGTAGAGCTTTGTCCATCCGGTACTTTTGCTGTAAACAGCCTTGATAATCAAGTTATTTCCTCATCTAATCTCGCAACAACAAGAACTTTAAAACAATCTATTAATATGATTTTAGTTTTTAGATCCCTAACCCAAGAAGGTATGAGACAGATGCTTGAAAAAAGCAATATTGCAGCTAAGATTGCTAAATCTTATCTAGATGAAAAACTATTGATACCTAGTTTTAAAAATTCAGATAAAAGTTTGACTAATGTTTTCCAAAAATCTTACAAGGACCTTTATAATGAGGATTTAGATGTTATTAAGAGCCAATATTCTTTAGATTCTAGTATTGTTTTCAAAAATCAAAATGTGAAGATGGTATCATTAGGGGTAAAATATAAACAGGATAATCAAAAATATTATATTCATATTGATGACATTTTAAGAGTGATAAATTTATTAGAAAATGTATTGGATAAACTAAAAGAAAACAAGGAGAAATTATGACAGAAGTGTATGATATTCATGGTCACGAAGTAACCTTTAATAAAAATAAAGGTAAAGCGGTGATTGAGATTCAATTAGATGAGACAGCAGAAGAGTGCATTTTAATAGATATATTCAGTATTGATGATAAAGAATATATAGCTCTATTATCTGGAGAAACTTCTGAAATTTATCTATTTAGGTATACAGATATCTATGGTGATGAAAATATTGATTTAACAATGATTGATGATGAAGATGAATTAGACGAAGTATTTCATATTTTTAGTCACTATTGGACTGATGAAAAAATCGATGATTTAATTGATGAATATAACAATGAGGCTAGTGCAGAAGAGTAATAATGACTGACAGGATATATTATAAGGTCAGTGATTATTATAAAGATATCTACAAGGAAAAAGTATATAAATTACCAGTGAAGTTAAGGTTAACTTGCCCAAATAGGGATGGCGCTTGTGGATATGGAGGGTGTGTTTATTGCTCTGAAACTGGCGGATCTTTTGAAAATTTGCCTTCAAGTTTATCAGTTGATGCTCAGCTTGATAAAAATAGTGAATATATAGCAAGAAAATATAAAGCAAAAAAATTTATTGCTTATTTTCAAAATTTTTCAAATACATATATGAATTTGAATGATTTTAAAGTTATTATATGTGCTTGTGATAAAAATTATATTGTAGGTGTTGCTATTGCTACAAGAAGTGATTGCATAAGCGAAGATAAGTTAATTTTCTTGCAAGAATGGCATAAAAAAACTGGTAAAGATATAACTATAGAGTTGGGCTTACAGACTGCAAATTATAAAACTCTTAAAATTTTAAATAGGGGTGAAAGCCTAGCAGATTTTATTAGAGCATGTAATCTTATCAATAAATATGGTTTTAGAATTTCTACCCATGTAATTTTGGCTTTACCTTGGGACGATATTAATGATACAATAGAGACAGCAAGAATATTAAATTCACTGAATGTCAAGGAAGTAAAGATCCATTCTTTATTTGTCGCAAAGGGTAGTAAGCTTGCTAAACTATATCAAGATGGGCTAGTGAATTTAAAAACTAAGGAAGAATATCAAAAAAACGTAATTGAATTTTTGAGATATTTAGATCCTGAATGTGCAGTAGCAAGGCTTGTAGGAAGAGCTCCTAAAGAAGATACATTATTTTGTAATTGGGATAGGTCTTGGTGGCTTATCAGAGACGAGATAATTTCTTTTATGGAAGAAAATTCTATAAGACAAGGAGATAAAAGTAAACAAATAATTTATGAAAAAATAAAGGGGGATAAATTATGATTTATTTAGTAGTTGGTGAACAAGGAACAGGCAAAACAAAATATCTTGTTGAGCAAGCTAATCACGAGAAGGGAATAGGTAATTCTAATATAGTATTTGTAGATACTGATGATAGTCAAGTTAGAATTCTTGACCACAAGATTAGATTGATAAATGCAAAATCATATAAGATTAGAAATACTGAATCTCTTATAGGTTTTGTATCAGGTATACTTGCTCGTGACTATGACATAGGAAAGATTTATATTGATGGAATCTATGATATAGTAGATGTCAATGAGGAAAATATCAAAGATCTAATTGAAAGATTAGATGCCCTTTCAGAATATTCTAAATCTGATATTTACCTAGGATTAGATTGGAAAAAAGAAGACGTTCCTCAAGTAGGTCAAGCAGAATTAATTGAACTTAAATTAGAGGATTAATTTAAACCGTCTCTTTGAGACGGTTTTTTATTATGAT
>NZ_CAUPHG010000126.1:0-3686 GCF_963510915.1 uncultured Anaerococcus sp.
TTTAGATCCTGAAGATTTATAACTTCTTTTGCTGAAACTTTTTCTATATTTTTTTTAGCATCAAAAGTAACAGGTATAAAACTATAATGCATGTGAGGAGTAACTTCATCCATATGAACATGAGCAGAAATACAATTCTCTTTTCCATAACGATTATTTAAAAAGTCATAAGTATTTTTGAAAAATTCTTTTTGTTTTTCTGGATTGTTTTTGATTTCTTCTGGAACAGTAACAACCCAAGAGCACATTGTATTGACGTCTTTTCTGTTGAGACATTTTACCTGAGAAAGACGATCGTGATATAGGTCAAGTTGTGTCTTATCGGACTGATGTAAATTATAATTTTGATCTGATTTCTCTGTGTCAATATTTTGATTTTTAAACTTGATATAATTTCCATCAGCATCATGTTGGCGTTCATAGTGGGCGAATAAATGACCGACAGCAGAGCGAGTATATTTTTGCACATTAGCCATAGTTTTTGCATCTCCTTTCTGTATTAATTATAGCACATTTTAAGAGTATTAGCAACCAATATATATTTTGGTGTAGCAAGTTGTACCAAAACTTCGTTTTGACTTGCGGGGGCTTTGCCCCTCGACCCCTTTTAGTTTGTATTAGTTCTATAAATTCATCAAGATAAATTTAAAATATTTAATACAAACATTGAGGACTTTGTCCTCAAAACTCCTACAAACTTTTTGAAAAAAAGCTTGACCAAAAACCTCTCGTTCGCCGCTTAAGGCAGAAAGGGGACAAGCCCCTTTTATTAGACAGCCTATGTCGCTTCAAAAAGTACAAGAGGCAAGCGGTTGTATTTTTCGCAAGCTCAAAATCTCCACCGGCAAGTATGCCCTCTTGACTTTTTTTTCGCTCCGTGCAGATACAAAAAAGCAAAATATAAAAATTTTATTTTATATTTGAATTATTAAAAAATTTCTTATCAATGAATTTAATTATATCAATAAAAACAAATAATCCAACAATTAATAAAATTATTTCTCCAACTATTATAAACTCTTTATAATTTATAAACTTTTTCGTCCTACCAATTAAAACTAAAATAATTCCTAACAAAAAATAAATTCTTTTTTTCATTTTTTATCCTTTCTTTCTAATATAATTTGATGTATAATTAAATAAAGGGGGTTTTTCATTATGAGAAAAATAAAGATTTCTGTTTTAATTTTAGCACTTATTCTATCTATTTTCAATCAAAATATATATGCTGCATCAAACAAAATAGATAGAAATATTACTAATGACGAAGCAAGTATTTTAAGAGCACCTGGAGATTACGGCCACTATTATACTCATAAAGTAATAAGAAGAAGAAGAGTAGACACAGTGCATGAATTTATAGGTTATGTAGAAGGTTGTGATACTTGGTCTCACACAAGCGAATATGAACTTACATCTGAAAATGATTCTAGCATTAGCTTTACATTTAGATATAAAGATGTAGAAGTTGAATTTAGAGTATCATATCCTATAAGTTTAGGTAGACATATTCCTGCCGATCCAAATAGACTAAGCAAACTAGGTTTATTTGCTGATTTTGATGTTTATAAAGAAAAAGTTCTTTGGGAAGAACATGATAATGGTAAAATTGTAAAAACTTGGACTACTGAAGATAACTATGTTCCTGAGATAATTGAAGATTCAAAATCTCTTGAAGTAGTCTATAGATAAAAATAAAGCCTATTTAGATAGGCTTTATTTTTTTATATTTCTTAAAATATTTAGATCATTTTCTTCTCTAATTTTATTTCGTCTTGAACACAAATAGTTATTAAAATATATCGTATTTGTTGAAGCAATTAAAAAATAATCTTGCTTGTCTAGTTCTATAATTTTATCCATAAAGTCAGAATATTCTGTCAAGTCTGATTCTTTAATAAACTTAGTAAGTTCTAATTTTATTCTAGAAACTTCTGAAGAGCTTAAATCAGAATAGTCAGCAATATCAAATCCATTTATAAAACTAATATCTTTTTCATCGTACTGAAACTTCTCTGGATTATCCTTGTGTGTGAAATATCTATAAAGTCCCCTCACACTGTCGATCGGCAAAGGTATAGGCTGATTGAGTTCATCAGTCAGCTTTTTCACAGCGTTGCCTGTAGTAGGACCCTCATAACATAAAATCAAATGATAGTGAGGTTTTTTAACTTCCTCAGTTCCAGGATTGATGTCCTTATCGTGCAAAGGACTTACTGCAATTTCTAGTCCAGTTCTTTGCAAAATGTCTCTCCAGTCTTCTGGAGCTGACTCAGGATATAGGACAAAAGTCCAATATCTTTTTTTAATTTTTTCATACTTGAATGTTGCTTTTTTTTCTTCCATGTGTTATAATTTTAGTGATGATAAATAAAACAATAAGGCCTTGGCTTGAGACTGTTTGCAGACAGTCTCTTTTTTTTTATTTAAAAACTATTTTCAACCTTTTCGTACATCATATTAATAGCCTGTTCAACAACATCTGTTTTATTAACTTGCTCGCCTGTTTGAATTTGAAGCAAGGCTTGCAATTTTAATATTTTATCTTTGATGTCATTATCAAGAGAAAAACTAGTTCTATATTCTTTTTTTAATTTTTTTATCACTATAACTCTCCTTTCCTATTTTCTTTGCCTTATATTTTTATCATACATCAAAAAGCGATTGAAGTCAAGGCTTTTTTTTGCCTATAATTTTTGAATTTTTAAAAATCCTAGTTTTTGTTGATATTTCAATATTTTTGGCGTGTTGGTGTTGGCTCTTCGTTCACATGTCACAAGTCACCCATAGGGGGGCGGTCGTAGTGCGCCCCCCTCGTGAATAAAAAAAAGCTTATTTTTTATATAAAAAAAAGTCCAAATAAAATTGGACTTAATTAATTTAAACTTAACTTTTATTAAAAAAAAGTTTAGTTTATCTTTCTCTTTCATTTGCGATTGACTTGGCTGCTATTTCTTGAGCAGCCTTAGCAACCTCTTGAGCCACCTTAACGACTAAATCTTTAGGCATTTTATCAAGTATTTTTTCTTTTAAGTCAAGAGTCTTTTCAAGGCTCTTAACTTTATCTTGAAGATTTGAAAGTTCTGTAGCGTTCTTGATTTGCTCTTCAAGAGTTGGAGCTTGTCTATCCAGACGGTCTATCTCCAAATCTTTTTTATTGATTTGTGATTCCAAATCAACAACTTTAATTTGAAGCCTAGCACCTTTAATTGCTCCATTAGCCAAGTCTTTTAACTCTTGTTTATTTATGCCTTTAATAGTTCCAAAAGGTGTAACCTGAGCTTTATTATAAATAGCTTTGATTTCATCTTCCCTAAGGTTATAGCCTTTAACTTTATTAGAAATATTATTAAACTGTACTGTAACTATATCTTTTTTGCCCTTAATAGCTTCTAATTCTTTCTTAACAGAGTCTTTTTCGTTTTTAAGTAGTTGTATATCCTTTTTAGCTTTTTCATTCTCTATGCTTAAATTAGAAGCAATAGCACGTTGCTCTGTGAGTTGTCTGTTTGTTTCTGCTTGTAATTCTTTTATAGATTTATTTCCTTGCTCTTTTGTTTCTTCGGTGATGATTGACAACTGCATTTGCATTTGTTGTTGCAAATAATTTTGCAAATCTGGGTGAAAAGTTTTTAGATCCTGAAGATTTATAACTTCTTTTGCTGAAACTTTTTCTATATTTTTTT
>NZ_CAUPHG010000127.1:0-3661 GCF_963510915.1 uncultured Anaerococcus sp.
TCTGTCATGTCAGCCTGGGCAGCGTAAGTCACTTGGTCTGCCAGCTTTTGAACCTTGGTATAATCCCTATCTACTGCCATGACTTCTACGCCTTTTTCAAATAATTTTTTGGCAAGGGCTGAGCCAAACCTGCCCATACCTAGTACCAATACATTTTTTTCTTTCATAATTTCTCCTTAACCTATACTTATAAAACTTTCTGGATACCTAATTAGGCTCTTTTTAGCCTTCATACCAAAGGCAAAGGCCATGGTCATTGGACCGATACGACCCAAATACATACACAAGGTGATTAAATTCTTGCCAGCATCTGTAAGATGCGGTGTTATACCCTTACTTGCCCCAACTGTTGCAAGGGCTGATACGGTTTCATATAAAATATCTACAAGTGGTGCGCTTTCTGTAATTGTAAGCATAAAACTTACAGAAAGAATAATCACTATTGAAACTAAGAAAATTGCAAGGGATTTTCTAACTGTGTCAGCACCAATGTGCCTACCAAAAACAACTGGTTCACTCTCTCCTCTTACAACTGCATGAGTTGATAAAAAAAGAACGCCAAGAGTTGTAGTTTTTATACCACCTGCTGTAGATCCTGGAGAACCTCCCACAAACATGAGTCCCATAAGCATAAGAGCAGTTGAGTCTTTAATGTGAGATAGGTTTACAGAATAAAATCCTGCCGTCCTTGCCACAACAGACTGGAAGAAGGACTCAAGAATAGATCCTTTCACACTCTCGTTTTGGAGAACTCCGTTCTTTCCTTCCAAAAATAAAAACATAAGTGTTCCGAAAACCAAAAGAAAGCCTGTGATAGCAAGGACAAGTTTAGAGTGAGTTGATATTTTCTTAAAAGATCTCTTCCTAAATAGTTCACTTGTAACAACAAAGCCCAAACCACCAACTATTACAAGGGCTGATAAAGTAAGGTTGATTAGCAAATCGTCCCTAAATGGATAAATCGAATCTCCTAATATGTCAAAGCCCGCATTACAAAAAGCAGAAATTGAATGGAAGATTGCATACCAAATTCCAACCCCTGTCCCGTACATGGGGATAAATTTGATTGAGAGTAGAATTGCTCCAAGGATTTCTGTGCCAAAAGTGAAGATCAAAACGTATTTGAAAAGGACAATCATGCCTTCTAGACTCTCAACGTTGAGCTGTTCTTTTAGAATTTGTCTAGACTTCATTCCTATTTTCTTACCCAAAATTAGGGGAATAATTGATGCCAAACTCATAACTCCAAGTCCGCCTATTTGAATTAGAATGATGATTAAAACATGTCCGTAAGTGTTCCAGTGTTCAAGAGTATTAACAGGAGTAAGACCTGTTACACAGGAGGCACTTGCAGCAACAAACATAGAATCAACCAGGGCTGTCGCCTCGCCGCTTTTGGTGAAAAATGGCAGAGATAATAAAATCCCACCTATAGAAATAAGGATAGCAAAACCCAAACTCAAAACCATGGGTGGGTTTAGGCTAATCTTATCGTAAATTTTGTTTATAAAACTTTTATTCATAATAACTCCTATAAGTTATGATACCTGTAGAGGAATCTTACCACCAATAAAACCAAGGTCAAAATTATCTATTAAACTTAGCTTACAAAAAATTATGTAAGACATAATTTTCTTGTATAATATTTTTAAGGAGGATTTATGAAAAAAATACTTATATCACTTGCAATTATTTTGGGGATTTTTATCCCAAACACTTGCCAAGCTGACGAATTTAAAGAAATATCCATAGAGGCAGATATCGATGAAAAGGGCATCGGCTCTATCGAGGAAGTTTGGAAGATAGACGAAACCAGTGAAGATTATACAGAAAGATACAAGACCATAAATAATCTTAGAGGAATTAAAATCGAAAGCTTTAACCTAGAGGCCTTTGGCAAGACTTTTGAAAATAGAGATCCTTGGGATACCGACCTTGATTTTGAAGAAAAGGCCTACAAGGCTGGTGTCATCAAAAGAGGCGATGATGAAGTCGAGCTTTGTTGGGGAATTTCAAAATACGCTGACAATACATACAAGCTAAAATACAAGATAAATCCTCTGGCAATAGGACTAAATGATTCTGACATGGTGTTTTTCACCTTTGTTGGGGATAATTTTGATCCTGAGCCTGAAAAGGTAAATATCAAAATCAAAGGCTATAAGCCATTTAAAGATATCAAGTTTTGGGCCTTTGGTCTTAAAGGTGCAATCCACGAAGAAAATGGAGAAATCATCCTAGAATCAACAGGCGATGTGTCCTACACAACAGTCATGGTCAAATTTCCAAAAGGAACCTTCGCCACATCCTACAGGGAAGATAAAAATTTCGAAGACTATGCTAACCAAGCAGTTAAGGGCTCTAAATGGGAAGAAAATGAAGGAACAGCCTACAAAATTCCTTTGCCAATCTGGGCCAAGGCCCTAATTAGCCTAGCCATCGCCCTTGGTCTTGGTGGAATATTTTGGGGAGTAAGGGTTAGCAAATTATATTTTGACGAAAAAAGACTAGCCAACGCCAAAGACCTCCCACACCCAAAAGATTTTAAAGATAAATATTACAGGGGACTTCCATACGATGGCCATATAGAAGATTTATCCTATCTTATAGATCAAATCCCTATTATAGGCGGCGACCTAGGTACAGCCTACATGAACGCTTTTATTTTGAAATGGGCCATGGAAGGCCATATTGACCTAGGAGATGGCGAACCAGGATTTCTAGAATCCCAAGCCATAAAAATCTTATCAAAGCCAGAAGATATGGGCCCTATAGAAGAAAATATATTTGGAATGCTCTATAAGGCAAGCCTTAGAAAAAATGGCGAAAGACTAACCAACCATGACTTTTCAAAATATTTAAAAGACAATCTAGATGACCTAGATAACATCTACGACGACCTCGAAGATAAATCTATAGAAGCCTTGAAAAATGGCGGATATATCGAGGATTACGAATACGAAAAGTCATTCTTAGGAAGCAAAAAAACTGGCAAGGAACTAAGGGTTACAGACAAGGGACTTAAACTTTATGAAAATATTTTAGGCTTTAAATCATATTTAAGGGACTATGCCGACCAGGGTACAAAATCCCCAGAAGAGATGAAAAATTGGAAGAATTATTTAATCTATTCCATCCTTCTAAATGTAGATGAGAATTTCAAAAACTTTGTAGATGAAAACTACAATGGGGAACCATACTTCATCTACCACCCATACTTCTTCACAAACGCAAGCTCATACTCAAAATCCATCAACCAATCCTACGCCTCTGCGACAGGCTTTTCTAATGCTGGTTTTGGAGGCCAAACTTCCGTTGGTGGAGGCGGAGGATCCTTTGGCGGCGGTGGAGGAGGCGGCCGCTAGGTTCGGTCCGAGACCGAAAAATCATTTTTTCATCATAGATATATTATTTTATCTATTAAAATGACCATTTTATTTACAATTGAATCTTCATATCTGGTGGAACCCCAAGATTTGGGTTTCTTATCCAAGATGAGTTATTACTTTATCTTTTAAATGATAATTTTATTAACATCTGAATCTTCGTAAAAGGGGGACCCCTGGGGAACGTTTCGCACGTTCCCGCTATCGGGTCCCCCTTAAACCCCCTTCCGTTACCCCCTCCGGGCGACCCCTCTCGGGGGACAAGGAGTTTGCCT
>NZ_CAUPHG010000128.1:0-3648 GCF_963510915.1 uncultured Anaerococcus sp.
AGTCAAGCCATTTTTCCCTGATGAACTCCTTTGGAGGATTGATGCGGTTTTAAGAAGAAGTAAAAAGATCAAAAACGAGGAAAGAATATCTTTAGGCGAGGTAATTTTCGATAAGACCAAGGGCATCCTTATAAAAAATGGAGAGGAAATCCCCCTAACTGCCACCCAATTTAAAATCCTTGCTTATTTGGCTGATAATATGAATATGATTGTCTCTATTGACCGTATTCTGGAAAATATTTGGGAAGATTCCTATGGGTATGAAAACACATTGATAACCCACATCTACAGAATTCGTGAAAAACTCGAAGACAATCCGAGAGACCCTAAAATCTTGATAACCATCAAGGGGCTAGGCTATAAACTCGTAAAAGAAGGCTAGTATGTTTAATTATATAATAAAAAGATTTAAAAAAATCGTCATAAGAATCCTTGCCCTGATGTTTTTTCTAATTTTTTTGCTAATGGTCTTTCTCTACCTCAACTACAAGCTAGGAGATAAATATCCAAATCCTAATGACCTTTATTCCTATGTAGAAAGTAACAAAACCGACTCCTATCTCAATGAAAAAAATAAGGAATTTTTAAAAGAAAATGATATTTGGGCTCTAAGGCTTGATAAAGATGGTAGTGTCATCGAATCTTTCAACAAACCAAGAGAGGTTAAGGATAAGTTCGACCTTACAGATATAGCGGGCTTTACCAGGTATTATTTAGCTGATTATCCAGTTTTTACCTATATACTAGGAGATGGTCTACTTGTCTTTGCCTACCCGAAAAATTCTCTGGATAAGTTGCCATTTAATTACTATAACTACCACAACCTTATTTTTAATTTGTGGTTAGTTGTCATATTTTTAATATTCTTTTTAATCTTTGTCTATGTTTTTTACAGGATGGATATAAGGGATATACTTAAAAATATTGCTCCTTTCCAAAAGGCAATTGATGAGCTTTATGAAGACGACTATGAAAAATTAGATGAAAATGGAGAATTAAGAGACTTAGCACTTTCAATTAATAAGGCAAATGAGAAATATAATAACTTAAAAAAATCACAAAGTAAGTGGATAAGGGGTCTTAGCCACGATGTGAGGACTCCCCTTGCAAAGATTTCCTGGGAGCTTAATAAGGAAAATAAAAAAGACTTCGATACCAAAAATATTCAAGACCAAGTTTTAAAAATTTCAAATATTTTAGAGGGTCTAAATCTCACTATGTCCCTTGCCAACATTGATAAGGAAGGCTTTGTAGCGGAAAATCCTGTTAAGATAATAAGAAAACTCATAGTTGATAAGTTAAACGAAAACCCAGATAGGGAAATTATTTTTGACAACAAGCTAGTAAACCAAGATATAAAAATCAAAATGGATCCGACTTTGTTTTATAGGATGGTTGAAAATATCTTGAAAAATTCCCTAATTTATACAAATAGAAAAATCACCGTCATCCTTCAAACCTTTGATAACAAGCTAATTATTAGAATCCTAGACCAAGGTGAGGGGATTAGCGAAAATATTATCAAAAAAATTTACGAAGAAGATTTAACCAACGTTACCAAACATGGTTTGGGGATTTTTATCGCCAAGCAAATTGCCGACTTACATGACGGGAGATTTACCATTAAAAATTGCAAGCCGGGTCTTGAAGTTTCCTTTGACTTTGACCTTATTAACTAAGACAAAAAGTAAAAACGAGCAAGCTCTAAAGAGCTAGCTCGTCTTTTTTAATCTTTAATTAGTTTTTCAGCTAATACTTTTACAAGGATTACAACTAGGATACAAGATATGGTCGAACCTATTAGGAGGTCCATCTTTAAAAACATCCTGTTAGCGACAAAACCAATTATCCAAATTACCATGTTTTTGTAATAAATATCAGCTTCTGATTTATCTTTATTTAGGATAAAGAAATCTGCGATTTGGATAGCTATCATTGGTGCAAAGACTGAACCTATTAGGTATAAAAAGTCTGTTATATCATCCATTGGGAATAAAATTGCTCCAATTGTACCGATTATGGTGACAAATATTCCTATCTTCTGACCATTAATTTTTTTAGAAAGTGATTCAGCAGAAATTCCTGCTGAATAAGCATCTAAGAAGGTTGTTGTTACAGTTGATAAGATTATAATTAAAATCGCAGCCAAGCCTAGGCCAGATTTAACCATAATCATTGCTATGTCACTTTCCTTTGTAAGTAGAGCCATACCCATACCGATTACATACATCCACATAGAAACAAAAGTGTAGATGACTGTTGATGTGAGAGTTGCCCCTCTTGGGTCTTCTGCTTCTCTTGTATAATCAGAGATTAGTGGTAGCCAAGAAAGTGGCATGGCGACGGCAAGTTCTATGGCAAGACCAAAGCTCATTGCATCAGCAGTTTCTTTTGAAGCAAAATTTACTCCTTGGAATACTTTAAAGGAAAGTAGAATTGTTAGGATAAATAAAAGCGACATAGAAACTGTGTTTAGTTTGCCAAGATTTGAAATGCCGACCATTATCCAGACTAAAACCAAGACTCCTATTACAAGGGCCCAGATTATGTGACCTGTGGCAAAAACGTGGGAGGTTGAAATCGCCCCATCATAAATCATAATAGCAGTCCATCCTACAAGTTGAAGGACATTTAAAAGTGCAAAGAATAGTCCGCCTTTCTGTCCGAAAGACATTTTCACTGTCTCCATGGCAGATTTTTCGGTCTTGCCACCGATGATCCCTGCCAAGTATAAAAGAACGGCGCCGATAGCGTGGCCAATAACCATAGCCAAAAGTCCTTTTTTGAAGCCTAGGGGTGCGAAATATGTTCCGGTAATAATTTCTGCTATGGAAACTCCTGCCCCAAACCAAATCAAGCCGTTTTCAAAATTAGAAGTTTTTTTCATTTTCTTCTCCTTTCTTCTCTTGGGGATTTCTTTCCCAAAATAAATTCATCTTCTCTTTCATAATCTCTCCTTTTTCTTATTTACAAAAAAAGAACAAGCAAGGCTTGTTCATAAGTTCAAAAAAAATATGCATAAAAAATATACATCCCTCCGTTGGCATTATCCAAATCAGGTAAGGTCGAGGCTAAGCCTCCTCTCAGATCTTTTAAGAACTCCCTTGTATGCCTTTTATTTTAAATCTTTCCCTTTATTTTGTCAAGGAAATCTTCCCAATTCTATACTTAGATTAATATCGAATATACGACTCTTGATGTTAGATGATATTTATCTTATAATTAAGTTAATAGAAATCTAAGATAGAAATAATTATTAGATATAAATCTAAGAAAGGATATACAATGAAAACTCACTTTGATAATTTTAAACTTATAGAAAAACCACTTCTTGTAAATGAAGCTGGTCTTATGGTTTACCTTTACACAAACTACCTAGCTGCAAAAAATAAAAATTTCTTCTCCTTTGAGGATTCCTACCCAGGTTTTAATTATTCACAAGATATGAATTTAACCTCAATTGATACAGCTTTTTATAACAACAAGGCCTATACAGATTTTGTTAGAAAAGTAAAAAAGGAATCCCTTCCCTATCTAGAGGAATTTTTCCAAGACCAAAACGAAGATATTTTAAATCTTTTTTACATATTTATAGAAAACGATGGAAATTATTTGCCTTTTATGGCAGGTGTTTTCCAAAATATCAAT
>NZ_CAUPHG010000129.1:0-3636 GCF_963510915.1 uncultured Anaerococcus sp.
GCTGCGACTGCTAGTGGAGGAGGACAATAAGATGCCACAATTAATTTTTATCCTAGCAGGGCTTTTCACCCTAGCCGGACTTTATAACTTGTACCTATTTGGACAAATCAAGGAAAAAGTTAAATTTACAAGAACAGACCTAGCCATACTTGGGATGATGGTGGGCATGTATGTGATTTATGACTTGGTTTTTAGACCCTATATTATAAATGTCCTTGCCATATCTCTTTCCATGGTTTTTTGGAGCTATACAGCAATTATTGCAAGAGGTTTTAGTAATAATCATGTCTTTACAAACAAGCTAAATCCCTTCATCAATAAAAAAGTTTCCCTAGAAGAAATAAAGTCTGTAACCTTGTCTAGAGCCAATAAGAACCTTTTGCTAATGGTATATTTCAAAACCGCCAACAGTCAAGACAACATGAGTTTTTCCTTCTCCAAGGAAAAAGACCTGGTGAGAATTTTAAAAAATCAAAAAGTAAATGTGATAAATTAAGAGTTTTAAACTGACCTCCCTTAGGGGAGGTCTTTTATTTTAAAAAATAAAAATACTTATTATTTTTGAAAACAAGTTAATATTTAAAAAAAGAGAGCCGCTCCCTAAATTTAAGGATTAGCTCTCTCATATAATTTTAATTATTAGCCCTCATAGGCTTCTTGGTCAACAAACAAATAAACATTTGGATGGAGATTTAAAAGACCGCATGGTAAATCTGTCGAGATTTTATCGTCATTTAATAGTCTTTCTACTGCCTCGTGTTTATTTTTACCATTGGCTAAGACTATTATCATCCTTGAATCAAAGATTTCTCCTATACCCATTGAGAGAGCGTGTTTTGGCACATCTTCTTCATTTTCAAAAAATCTTGAATTAGCTTCTATTGTTGACTGATCAAGTTCAACTATAGAAGAGTATTTATTTAGTTTTTCTGCTGGTTCATTGAAGGCTATATGGCCATTTACCCCAAGACCTAAGATTTGTATATCTCTTTGGCCAAATTCTTCTAATTCTTTTCTATATGCTAGGGCATATTTTTCGTCTGCTTCTGGAGCGCTTGGCAAATGAATATTTTCTTTTTTAATATTTACATGATCAAAAAGATTTTCGTGCATAAAATATGAATAAGACTGGCTATTGTTAGGATCTATGCCTACATATTCATCCAAATTCACACTTTTAGCATATTTAAAAGATATTTCGCCATCTTTTTGAGCAGCTATTAGATTTTTATAAAGACCAATCGGACTTGAGCCAGTAGCAAAACCAAACTTGATTTGTGGTTTTTCCATCATATTGCTTATTACAAGTTCACTAGCCTTTTTGCTCATATCATCATAATCTTTGCATACTACTACTTTCATTTTATCCTCCATGTTCTCACTTATAATTTCACTTTCTAAATGTATTTTACCTTTTATAGAAAAATAAAAAACCAGTTTTAGTAAGGATTGAGATTCTGATTCTACTTGCAAGGTCTTTATTTAAAATTAGGCAAAATAAAAAACCTAGCTGGTAGCCAGGTTTTTGTGTTTGCTTTAGTAGTTAAATGCAGCAACTTCGAACCATTCTTGTGGATGGTGGCATGCTGGACAAATTTTTGG
This sequence comes from uncultured Anaerococcus sp., assembly GCF_963510915.1. GTDB lineage: Bacteria > Bacillota > Clostridia > Tissierellales > Peptoniphilaceae > Anaerococcus. The sequence continues at coordinate 1,603 of NZ_CAUPHG010000129.1, forward strand.
AGCTTTTTTGCCTTCATATAAGAATCCACAGTTACCGCATTTCCAAATTACTGCTTCTTCTTTTTCAAATACTGTGCCATTTTCGATATTATCATGTAATTTTTGATATCTATCTCTATGAGCGCCTTCTGCGTGAGCTATATTTCTGAATGCTCTAGCGATTTCATCAAAACCTTCTTTTTCAGCTACATCTGCAAATGCTGGATACATATCTTCGCATTCTTCATTTTCGCCATCGATAGCGCCTTGAAGATTTGTTAAAGTATCATGCCAAATTACTGGCCATGCTGTATAACCTTCTGTAAGTTCGATAGTTTCAAGTTTAAATTCTTCTCTCAAAAATTTATAAAATCTAGCAGCGTGTTCGCCTTCGTTCATAGCTGTTTCTCTAAAAATAGCTGCTATTTGTCTATAACCTTCTTTTTCTGCAGTTTTTGCAGCATATGTATATCTCATTTTAGCTTGTGATTCGCCAACAAATGATGTAATTAAGTTTTGTGCTGTTTTTGTTCCTTTTAATTCTGCCATAATAATCTCCTTCTAAAATAATATTTCATTTACTGATATTCATACTATATCGTTATTTATGCGTTTGTCAAGAATGATTCTAATCTTTTAATCAGTCTAATTTTGATACCTATAATCATTATCATTACACTTTCATAACTCTTGTAAATATTTATTTTGTGCGATTAATTACATCCTATACTCACTTTGTAATTTAATGTTTTTTGCTAGCTATCTATTATCTTACTAAGGTGATAATAGTTATCATTTTGTATATTATTCAAAATACTGATTACTTCAAACCTATTAATTAGCAATTTTGTTACAGATATATCAATTGGGGTATAATCATAGATAGCATAAGGAGGCTATATGAAATTAGATTTTAGCAATGTTAATTTAAACAATATAGGAAAATATGAAGAAAACGCCCTTGCTGCTTTTGATACTCTTATGGGTAGAAACGGTGCAGGCAACGACTTTTTAGGTTGGATTGATAGACCTATCGACTATGATAAAGAGGAATTTGAAAGAATTAAACAAGCTGCAGCAAGAATCAGAAAAAATTCTGATGTTCTTGTTTCTATAGGTATAGGCGGATCTTACCTAGGTATCAAGGCAGTAGATGTAGCATGCGATTCTTATTTTAATTCGAAGAGGGATACACAAATCATCTACGCCGGTCACCAACTTTCAGGTGAATACTTAGTTGAGCTTCTTGAATACCTTAAAGATAAGGACTACAGCCTAAATGTCATCTCAAAATCAGGCACAACTACAGAGCCAGCCATCGCTTTTAGAGTTTTAAAAGAAGCTCTTGAAGAAAAATATGGCAAAGAAGAAGCCAAAACTAGGATTTTCGCTACAACAGATAAGGCTAAAGGTGCCCTCAAAGAGCTTGCTGATGCAGAAGGCTACGAATGTTTTGTAGTACCAGATGATATTGGCGGAAGATTTTCAGTGATTTCTGCAGTAGGACTCCTACCACTTGCAGTTGCAGGCGTTGATATAGATGAATTTATGGCAGGTTTTGCTGATGGTAGAGAAAAATATACAATAAAATCAATTGAAAATGATGCCATCAAATATGCAGCAGTAAGAAATATGTTAAATGGAGAAGGTAAGGATATTGAAATCCTCCTAAACTATGAGCCTAAACTAAAATATGTTGCAGAATGGTGGAAGCAATTATATGGAGAATCCGAGGGCAAGGACGGCAAGGGTATCTTCCCTGCAAGTGTATCAAATACCACAGACCTCCACTCTATGGGTCAAATGATCCAAGACGGGGTAAGGAATGTATTTGAAACAGTTATCGAAGTAGAAAATGTAAATAAAGACTTTACAATCAAAGAAGACGAACAAAACCTAGACGGTCTAAACTTCCTAGCAGGCAAAACCATGTCCTACATCAACAAACAAGCTATGGAAGGTACAACCATGGCTCATGTTGAAGGCGGTGTTCCAAATATAAGAATCAAATTAGAAAAAATCAACGAAAGAAAGCTAGCTGAATTATTCTATTTC
>NZ_CAUPHG010000130.1:0-3605 GCF_963510915.1 uncultured Anaerococcus sp.
AACTTCCTCCCTCGTCATCCCAAAGGGATCTGGCGCTTTATTATTTTTACCTCATCTTTTTATTATATACTTTTTTGTGTACTATCCAAGATTTTTATCCGAGATAAATTATCCTTTCACTAGGTGAGTCTATTATTCCAGGATTAACATCTTTTTTCTTCAATCCGAGATTGAACTTATCTCTTATATTATTTCAGTCATTGACATAACTGCTTCGTTCAAAGGGGAGGCCCAAGGGACCTTCCGCAGGGTCCCTCACCCGCCTCCCCTTAAACCCCTCTCGGCTACACCCCCGAGCGGCTCCTAAAGCGGAGTGCGGGTAATGAAGCTTGCTTTTCGCAAGCTTTTTTTATTAGAGATAATATCCTTGTATTAGTATTTGTATATCCCCACTGATTTCTAATATTCAAGCCCCTAAAAACTGATAACTCGGCTCCGCCTCAAACAATCAGTTTTCTTAACGGGGCTTTCTATTAGAAATCTTTGCCCGGCAAAAGAGAGAATTGGTCTCGAATTTCCAGAATTCGCTAGGCTCGTTTGGCTTTGCCAAACATTGCTAAATTAGTGTTTATTTTCAAACGAAGAAGCAAAAAATCACAAGACCGTGTATTTTAAAATACCAAGCATCCGTCAAAAAAATTGCACTGACAGCAACTTACGAATAAAAGCATTATAAATACTGTGAACTAATTTATAAATAAAAGCACAAGTTAGACGAGATTGCAATTTTTAGGAGGCTTGGGATTTTAAAAAGTTATAGGATAGAACAAGTAAAACGAAGACGTAAACCCTACCAAAAAAAGATTTCCAAAGGAAATCTACTGTTCATGCTCCCCGCTATAGGGGCCGCCTGGGGGTGAAACAGAAAGGGGGCCTGGGGGAACCCGATGAGGGGGCATGCGGAAAGCCCCCTTGGGGTTCCCCCAGTTACGGAGTGGTCATGTAAATGACCTAGAACATTTATAAGATAAGTCCAATCTCGGATTGAAGACAAAAAGATAATTTATCTCGGATAAAAAACATTAAGTAGTTTTCTGGAATAAAAAAACCAGAATTTATAAAAATCCTGGTTTTCTAACTTACATAAAATATGCTATTAAGAATATTGGGGCGAGAAGAAGTAGGACGAAGGGCATGAAGACTCTCATGGCTGCTAGAAACATAGCAAGCCTATCGCCTTTTTCTAGGTTGTCCCTGTCTAGGAGATCTTCTTTTGATTCGATTTCCTCCCTGGTTTTTCCCTTAAACCTGTCTATTGGTCTTTTCATATAGCACTAATTTCTTCTAATTCTTCGTCTAATTTGGCTCTTTCTGCCAATATCTTAGCATGAGCCCTTTCTTTTTCTTCTTCAGAAACATCCATGAGGTGACAAGCTACAAAGTGGCCATCACCAACATCTTTAAGCTCTGGCTCAAAGTGGGCACAAATGTCCATGGCGTATTCACACCTAGTGTGGAACCTACATCCCTTTGGTGGCCTTACAGCTGATGGGATGTCGCCTTCGATTATAGCTAACTCCTGACCTTGGTCAACGTCAGTTCTTGGTATAGCTGATAAAAGGGCTTTTGTATATGGGTGGAGCGGATTTGCAAATATCTTTTCTGAATCAGCAAGCTCTACCATTACTCCTAAATACATTACGCCTATCCTGTCAGATATATATTTTACAACTGAAAGGTCGTGGGTTATGAATAAATAGGTTAGGTTGTTTTGTTCTTTTAGGTCTTGAAGGAGGTTGATGATTTGTGACTGAATAGATACGTCTAGAGCAGATACCGCCTCATCACAAACTATAAAGCTTGGCTTTAGGGCAAGGGCTCTTGCTATACCTATTCTTTGTCTTTGTCCACCTGAGAATTGGTGAGGATACCTGTGGAGGAAGTATGGGGCAAGTCCGCATTTTTCCATAGTTTCTTGGATATATTCGTTATAGCCTTTTTCATTTCTAGACTTAAATAAATCGTGGCCAAGAACTCCTTCACCGATGATGTTTCCTACTGTCATCTTGGTGTCTAGAGATCCGTAAGGGTCTTGGAAAATCATTTGTAAATCCTTACGTAGTTGTCTCATCTCTTCGTTATTTAATTCTGAAAGGTCGATACCTTGGTCAAGTTGAGATTCAAGCTCAGAAAACTTTTCCTTATCTCTAAGGGTATCTCTATAAGCTTCTATTTCTTTTCTTTTTTCTTCGACTCTCTTGGTTATGGCATCAGCCTTTTCTTTTAACCCCTTATATTTAGGATCTTCTTCTAATATCTTATAGTAATCATCCCAAGTTCTTACCATCATTTGAGTTTTTTGCTCAAATTCTTCTATATCCAAATATACCTTGGCTCTTTCCTTTAAGATTTGGTATTCACTGCTTAAAAGACTTGCTACCTTGCCTAAGTCATCTGAAGCAAGAAGTCCTCCAGCTATCCTAATCATATTTAGGTATTCTTCTTCGATTTCACGGCGTTTGAACATAGCTTTTTCATTGTTCATAGCCCTATCTTCATCAGTTTCAGACTTTTCTAAGTCTTCATAGATTTTATTTAATTCATCTAATTCCTTGTGATAGTTAGGAAATTTTGATGGGATTTTACTTATCATCTTGCCCATATATTCTGGCGCATATTCTTCTAGAGTTTTGCCGTAATATAAAGTTGTTCCCTCTGTTTGTTCATAAATCTGTAAAAGAGTTCTTCCGAAAGTAGACTTACCACATCCAGATTCTCCTACTAAACCAAGTGTTTCACCCTCATAGATGTCTATTGATATAGATTCATTGGCGTGGACATATTCGCCAGGACCTTTGTGAAAAAAGCCCTTTTTCTTGAGAGGGAAATATTTTTTAAGGTTTCTTATCTTAAATAAGACCTTTTTATCTTTATTTTCCATCTTCTCTTTCCTTTCTATTTGGGTAATGGCACCTAATTAATTGGTTGTCATTTACTGCCTTTAATTCTGGCATTTCCTTGATACATCTTTCTGTAGCAAATTTGCACCTATCCGCAAACTTACAACCTTCTGGTAGGTTGAGTGGGTGAGGTACGCTTCCTGGTATAATATCTAACCTCTCATTTCTATCTGAAGTAATAGATGGGATAGAATTAAGTAGGGCTACAGTGTATGGGTGGTTAAAGTCTGTTATATCACGTTTGAAGATGAATTCTACTGGTGATTGCTCAACAATTTGTCCACAGTACATTACAGCTACTTCATCAGCCATTTGATTAATAACACCAAGGTCATGGGTGATAAAGAGGATAGATGTTCCAGCCTTGTGTTTAAGGTCATTCATTAGCCTTAGAATTTGGGCTTGAATTGTAACGTCAAGGGCTGTGGTTGGCTCATCTGCTATAAGAAGCTTTGGCTCACAAGCAAGGGCCATGGCTATCATTACCCTTTGGTTCATACCACCAGATAATTCAAATGGATATTGCTTGGTAACTACATGTGGATTTGGTATTTTAACAGCTGCAAGGAGTTCTAGAACTCTTTCAGCCGCTTGCTTCTTATTCATATTCTTATGAAGCATAAGAACTTCAGAAAGTTGTTTTTCTACTGTAAATACAGGGTTTAGGGAGCTCATTGGCTCTTGGAAGATCATTGAAATCTTATT
>NZ_CAUPHG010000131.1:0-3590 GCF_963510915.1 uncultured Anaerococcus sp.
AAAATCACTTTACTTTTATATACTTACCTTAAATTAAGGAGGAAAGTATGGAAATTTTAAAAGTAGAAAATTTAAGAAAAGAATATGGGGAAGGCAATTCCAAGGTAGTGGCCTTAGATGGAGTTGACCTTACAATAGAAAGAGGAGAATTTGTAGCCATTGTGGGCCCAAGTGGATCTGGTAAATCAACCCTCCTACATATTATAGGAGGAGTAGATAGTCCAAGCGGTGGAAAAGTTTACATAGATGGTAACGACATATCCCAATATTCATCAAAGGAGTTGGCCCTATTTCGCAGGAGAAAAGTTGGCCTTATCTACCAATTTTATAATTTAATTCAAAATCTAACTGTAAGGCACAACATAGAATTACCTTTAAAGCTAGATAAGAGAAAAATCCATGAAGATGTTTTAGAAGATTTAGTCAAAAAACTTGGCATAGAAAATAAACTTGATTCATTCCCAAGTGAACTATCTGGAGGTCAGCAGCAAAGAGTAGCTATAGCAAGATCATTGATCTACAAACCTTCAATAATACTAGCCGACGAACCAACTGGCAACCTAGATAGAAAAAACTCAAATGAAATAATTGAGATCTTTAAATATTTTAATAAGACCCTAAAACAAACAATAATCCTAATCACTCATGACGAAAAAATTGCTCTTGAGGCAGATCGAATTGTGACCATAGTTGATGGGAAAATCATAGGAGATGAGAGAAATGAATAAGAAAAATTTTCCTATTTTTATTTCAGTTTTTATTGTTTCCTTGTTTTTTACGGTGGTTTTTTATTTTGCCAAAGTAAACCTCGATGCCAACTACATGGAAGCAAGAGCTATCAATTTTGCTGATGCCCACATAGATGACCACCTAAGCGAAAAAGATCTCGAAAAAATAAGAGAGATAGATGGTGTCAAAGAAGCTGGTCGATTAAACATGCATTTCACAAGTGCAAAGCTTGATGATGATTTAATAGTTGTGTACAGACAGGATGATCACATCAATAGGATGAGGGAATTTTCATTTACAGAGGAAGGCCGTTTTCCTGAAAATCCTAAAGAAATAATGCTATCAAAATCTCTTGTGGAAAAGCACAAATTAAAAATAGGAGATGAAATCCCTATAAGTTTTGGTAAAAGATTTCTTGATAAAGAAGAATTAGATCCTGCAAATTCAAGACTAGAAAAAGAAAGATTTGATAAAACAGAACTAAAATCATATAAACTAGTTGGTATTTATGAAGATGTCTACAATAAATATGCTGGTTTGTCCTATGGACTAATTTATGATACTACAAAGGATCCTCAACCTTTGGGTTTAAGATTTGATGATTTTGTGGATGTCCACCTAAATAAAAAAAATTTTGAAGATGAAATCTCAAAACGACTTGGAAGAAAAATAGAGATAAAATTTTTTGAACCTATAGAAAAATATTATAGGGTCAATGATACTTGGCTAGAAAAAATAATGGCTAAGGCAATGATGATATTTTGTCTTCTTTCTATGATTTTTATTTTTATATTTTTTACTAGAAATATTTTCTGGGTCTGGGGACTTAGGAAAATCAAAGAATTATCTATGTATAAATCAATAGGATCAACAGACTTTCAAATATATAAGTTCCTATTTAAAGAAGCTAGTCAAATTTCAATGATGCCAATTTTATTAGGTCATTTGGTCGGATTTGGCCTAATCTATAGTATTTATGATTTTTCACAAAAAAACTTACAAATATCAAAATTTGAATATGCAAGATTTAGCCCTTTTTTAACAATACTTATATTATTTGTTTCATTTTTAGTGGTAACCTTATCGATAATAAAACCAGCTAGGAAGATTTCAAAAATTAATATAATAGACGGTATAAGAGGAAATATTGATTTATCCAGGTCAAAGAAAAAGAAAAATGATGACCTATGGAAGGAATTAAGAAATAATAATCTTTCTTCAATCAAAAGTCAAAGGTATATTTCTGCAATAGGTATTTTGATAATATCTATGTTTATATTATCAATTTCTATAGGTAAGTATTTTAGGGACTATTATTATGAGGATAGTTCTTATAATATTTTCATTACTTATTATAGCTCTGATAAAAAAGTTCCTGAGGTTCTAAGATCTATAGAAAAAGATATAGGAAGTCAAAAATCATTTATATATAAGGATAAGAATATAGGTGTTAATAACAATCTTGAATTATCTGATCAAGCAAAAAAGTATAAATTAGATGAAAAAATCATGAAAATACTTAAAAAGAAATCGCAAGAATATTTGCAGGGAAACCTTATTGCAATGGATATAGATGATTTAGAAAAACTTGGAGGATCTAAGGGAGAATTTATCTTGTATAACAAGGTGCAAGCTGATCCATTAGAACCAATTGCAAAAGCAAAGATGGTTAAATATTTCAAAGACCCTAAAAATATAGATATTTCTATGGTTGGATTTGAAAAGAAAATAAAGATATCAAAGGAATTATACGATACAGGTGAATATGAATTTAAGCCATATCCTTTAGTGGTAAATATTTTTACTGACTATGAAACATATTTTGACTTGGTTGACCAAGCTAAGGATGATAAGTATCTAAACTATCCATATACATTGAAGATGAAAATTGATGACAAAGACCTATCAAGTGCTAAAGAATTTATAGAAAATAAACTCAGAGAATCTCTTCAAATCAATGAAAGATATGATATATTTGTAGGCAAAGAAATAGAAGAGCAAGAAGCATCTTCTTTGAAGTATTTGCTATATATCTCATTAGCAGTTGGCTTAATTGTATTTATCTTAAATATAACAAATGGATATTCTTCAATTAACATCTCATTGATATCTAGGAAAAAAGAAATAGGAAGTTTATATTCTGCGGGCATGGATATGAACGAATTAAAAAATAGTTACGAAAAGGAATTTTTCTTAGAACAAGTCAAATCCTTTCTTTTAGTAAACTTTATAAGCCTTGCGATCATGGTAATAATTTCTATGTTGTCGCCCAAAATTAGCATATCTATACTTTTAAAATATTATGATTACAAAATGTATTTAGGATTTGCCTTAGTAGTTTATGCAATAAATTTATTGATATATCACTTATCTCTAAAACGAATTTTAGATAGACCAACAATCGACTTAATTAGATCAGAATAAATTAATGAGAGCAGCTCTTTATAGGGCTGCTTTTTATTTTTGAAATATATAAATTGATTTCAAATTATAATACCAAAGTTTATTTTTGCATATTATATAAATATATTTTATAATAAAAATAAAAAGGTTGACACATATGGAAAACTTTAAAGAATTTAAGATAAGAGATTTAAGTCTAAGACCTCTTTATATTAACGATATAAGTTGAAATTATGATGGACTTAAAGTGACCTTAGAAAGTGAATCAGCTTAGGGGCAATTTGCCTATTATTTGATGAAACTGTTTATCTATACCAGGATACATCAGAATTTTATAAGCCAAGCTGGCATATAGACGCAGAAAGTGATTATTATCCATGTTATTATAGTAAAAATCCAGATATGATTGATAAATTAAAAGCAGATGTCGAATTTGTTAGAGATGATTCTATAATTCA
>NZ_CAUPHG010000132.1:0-3534 GCF_963510915.1 uncultured Anaerococcus sp.
GTCTACAGAGGTCATGAGCAAGACCTATTAGAAAAATTGGTAAAAATTACAGAAGTACCAATTTATAATGCTATGACAGATATGTTTCACCCTTCACAAATGATTTCGGATATGCTCACCATTAGGGAAAAATTTGGCTATCTAAGAGGCCTAAAGCTTGCTTATCTTGGCTATCCTGGTGATATAATGCCAAATTCACTTGTAATTACTTGCTCAAAACTTGGTATAGATTTTGTAGGCTGTGGACCAAGGAAGTTTTTCCCTAGAAGAGATTTGGTCAGACTTTCTAGAAAGTTTTCCGACAAGCACGATTCGGATGTTATTTATACAGATGATATCGAGGAAGCAGTGGCAGATGCCGATATAATTTATACAGATATGTGGATTGCCCTTACAGAAAAAGAAGACCCACCTATGGATAGGATAAGGAGGCTTTATCCTTATAGGGTGACCGATGAGGTCATGGCCATGTGCGATAAGGATGCGATTTTTATGCACTGCCTGCCAGCCTTCCACGACCACAAGTCAAACCTTGCAAAAAAGGTCCTAGCTAAACTCCCAGATGACATGAAAGATTGGGATTTTAATGGTATGGAAGTCGCTGATTCAGTCTTTAGGTCAGATAAATCCATGGTTTTCGACCAAACTGAAAACAGGATTCCTGCTGTGAAGGCGATTTTATATTCAACATTAAGATATGATTAAAAAAAGCTGGTAAGTGATTTGCAAGCTCTCTTTGATTTTCAAAGACCGTTTGCCCATCTTATGCCAGCTTTTTAATTGTTTATTTTTTAGAAGTTAAGTAATAACTCGATTTTCCTTCTTGTAGTATAAGTCAAACTCTTTGTAAATCGTGAACCTTAGCCGTTTTTCTATCATTTAAGTTAAGTATATGTTATATTATCATTATATCCAGTGAATGAATTTTTTATCAATATTTTATGCAAAAACCAGGATTAATATGAATTGTTATTCATTATTAAAAAGGTTGATTTTAGGAATTGTTATCAATATCAAATGAATAAAAAAACTAAAATTAAGAAAGGTGAGCCTAACATTTGTGTTATTTCAATGATTTACATAAAAATATTTTTGCATAAAAACTTGCTATTACTGAAAAATCAAATATAATAATATTATGATATTTATACAATATTAATATATTTTATAAAGGAGAGTAATATGATAAGCAAAAAGTTTTTAAGAATTGGTGCAGGAGTTTTAGTTGGAGCTCTTGGAGGAAAGATTTTAAGCTCAGAACTTGCTAAGAAAGCAGCTGTAGGTGCTGTTGCAGGTGGTCTTAGAGTAAAAAAATCTATTGATAAGACAGTAGAACAAGTAAGAGTTTCTGCTGATGATATAGTAGCAGAAGCTAAAGAAGCGAACGCAAAAGAAGATTTAGAAAAGGCTAAAAAAGCAGCAGAACTAAATATAGATGAAGTTGCTAAAGAAGACCTAATTAATCAAATCAAAGAAGAAATCAAGGCTGAAATCAAAGAGGACGAAGATAAATAATGAGGGCAAGTTTAGCCCACAGGCTAGATACCAGGGCTAGGTTTGTATATGAGGAAAATCTTAGCTTTGATCTAGCCAATAATCTAAAATATTTAGTACAAGGATTAGAGGGCGTTAAGTTTTGCAAGGTAAATCCCCTTGCAAATTCCTTTACAGTTAGTTTTGAAAAGGGAAGCCTTCCAAACCTTGCCAGGTTTATCCTAGACCTTGATTTAAAAACTATAAAAGACTTGGTTATCGATGATCCTGATTTCTACCCACAAGAAGAAGAGGATATCTTTAGGATTTTAAGAGATGCTTTTTATAGGAGGATTTTCTTCAGATACTTCATACCAGCACCTCTTGGTCCATATTTTATTATGCTAAGAGCCTATCCATTTATTAGGGACGGTATAAAGGCAATCCGCCAAAGAAAGTTAAATGTAGACCTATTGGACGCTACAGCTATCTCTGTATCCCTAGCAACAGGGGAATTTGGCGATGCAGCAAATATTATGTTCCTCTTAAACTTAGGTGAGAGATTAGAAGATTATACTCTAAAGAAATCTCAAGAAGATTTAGCCCATTCCCTAGCCTTAAATATTGATAAGGTCTTTGTGGTTCAAGATGGTAAGAAATTCTTAAAACCACTCAAGGAAGTAGAAGTAGGTGATCTTGTAGCAGTTGAAATGGGATCAACTATTCCAGTCGACGGTGAGGTTGTAGAAGGCCTTGCTATGGTCAACGAAGCATCCTTTACAGGCGAAAGTGAAGCGGTCAAGAAAAATAAAGGATCAGTTGTTTTTGCAGGAACAGCCTTAGAAGAGGGTGGTATTCTTGTAAAAGTAAGCAAAAAATACGATGATTCAAGGTTAAGCCACATCATAAACCTCATTTCTGAAAGTGAAAGAAACAAATCACTTTCTCAAAAGAAGGCAGAAAGTATGGCGGATTCTCTTGTTAAGTATTCCTTTATAGGAGCAGGTCTAACCTACCTACTTACAAGAAATTTCATCAAGGCCAAGTCATTTTTGATGGTTGATTTTTCTTGTGCTCTTAAATTAACAATACCTATAGCTACTATGAAGGCTATAAGTCAGGCGTCAGATATGGATGTTATAGTAAAGGGCGGTAGATTTTTAGAAAACCTAGCCCACGCAGATACAATTGTCTTTGACAAAACAGGTACTTTGACTAAGTCAGAGCCTAGTCTTGCTAAGGTAATTGCCCTTACAGATATAAGTGAGGATGAGTGCTTGAGGATAGCAGCCTGTCTTGAAGAACACTTCCCACATTCTATAGCTAACGCTGTGGTAAAGGCCGCCAAGGATAAGGATCTTCATCATGAGGAAATGCACTCTAAACCAGAGTATATTGTAGCTCATGGTATAAGGGCATATATAGCAGATAAGGCTGCCCTAATTGGTTCTGAGCATTTTATACTTGAAGATGAAGGTATAGAAATATCTGACGAAACCAAGAAGATGATTGACAAGCTCAAGGAAAATTATTCCCTTCTTTATTTGGCATTTTCAGACAGGCTAATAGCAGTGCTTTGTATAGAAGACCCAATAAGGGAAGAAGCTGAAGGGGTAATTGAAGATTTAAGAAAGCTTGGATTTAGCGAAATTGCTATGCTTACTGGAGATGCAGAAAATGCAGCTTCATCTGTTGCAAAAAGATTAGGTCTTGATCACTATCAATCCCAAGTCCTACCTGAAGATAAGGAAGCCTACATCAAAAAGAAAAAGGCTGAAGGTAGAAAAGTTATAATGATTGGCGACGGAATAAATGATTCTGTAGCTCTATCAGCTGCTGACGTTGGTATAGCTATGCACCAGGGAGCTGATATAGCTAAGGAGATTTCAGATATATCCATAGGCACAGACAGCTTAGAAGGTTTGGTAGAGGTGATAAAACTTTCCAAATCTATGGATAGGAGAATTAAGACTGACTATAGAAAAATAGTAGGAATTAATTCTAGTCTAATTATCCTAGGAGTTTTGGGACTTTTATCAAATACAAATTCATCCCTAATCC
>NZ_CAUPHG010000133.1:0-3513 GCF_963510915.1 uncultured Anaerococcus sp.
GATTGTACCAATGTTAATATGTGGTTTGCTTCTTTCAAATGTTTGTTTGCTCATTAAATCCTCCTAATGTACTCATATACATTATTCTACCATAATTCGATAAAAAATTCTATTAATTTCTATAAATTTATTTAATTTATTAACTTGAATTTAAGAAAAATGCTTGTATAATTATAAATGTGCCGCTTTAGCTCAGTAGGTAGAGCGCTTCCATGGTAAGGAAGAGGTCCTCGGTTCAATTCCGGGAAGCGGCTCCATTTTTTTACCCATTTTTAGTTTTACAAAAATATTATTTCATTATTTAAAAATTTAATTATATACGGATACTAAAAAGCAGGCAAAATAAAATTTACCTGCTTTTTTTATTCCTTACAATCAGGACATAGTCCCCTGTAAATAACTTCTATTGTATCTATTGTATAATCTTTTAGTATATCAGGCTTTTGCATATCAAGGATTTCTAAATCCTTAATTTTACCACAAGATTCACAAATAAAGTGGCCGTGGCTAGGTCTTTTAAATTCATACCTTTTTGATACCATATTAAAATCAAGTTCTTTTACTAGCTTATGGTTTACAAAAAGATTTAAGCTATTATAAACTGTTGCCTGACTTATCACTGGATCCTTGCTTTTTAGGTCCTTAAAAATCTTTTCAGCTGTCGGATGGATAGGATGGGTTATCAAATAATCCAATATCAATAGCCTTTGGTGAGAAACTCTTATTTTTTTATCTTGAAGAATTTTTTTAAGTGTACTGAGCCTTTTGTCAGGATTTTCTTGCCTTAAACTTTCTATTAAATCGTGCATAACATCCCATACCTTTCTGGCTTATAATATACGCCAAAATGTCTATTTGTCAATGATTGGGAATGATTATCAACTCGATTACAAATATAAATAATCTCCCTTTTATATCTAAAAACAGCTATAAAAACACTCTTAACTAAGATTTCTATATAATTATTATAGGATTTTTATTTATCACCTATAATTTCCCTTAAATTTTTGTCTTTGATTCCCAATACAATTTTTAATAATTTCACTTTTATATGTATGAATTACTATAAAAAACCTCCCAGGAAATTCCTGAGAGGTTTTGCTAGGATTAACCTAGTTATATTTGTTAGCTTATGCTAATTCTACTTCAGCGCCTGCTTCTTCTAGGGCTGCTTTAACTTCTTCAGCCTTATCTTTTGCTACGCCTTCAAGAACGTTGCCTGGAGCTCCGTCAACTAAAGCTTTAGCTTCTTTTAGTCCAAGACCAGCTACGTCTTTAACAACTTTGATTACGTTGATTTTTGATTGTCCAGCTGATTTAAGAACTACGTCAAATTCTGTTTTTTCAGCTGCTCCGCCTGCTGCTGGAGCACCTGCAGCTGGAGCTGCTACTGCTACTGCTGCTTGTGCAGATACGTCAAATTCTTCTTCGATTGCTTTAACAAGTTCTGAAAGTTCAAGAACTGTAAGATTTTTGATTTCTTCTAATAAGTTTGTTACTTTTTCTGATGCCATTTTTAATTCTCCTTAAATTTATATTTTTATTATGCTGCTTCGTTTTCTTTTTTGTTTGCCACTTCGTTAAGGGCAATAGCAAGTTTAGATATTGTGTTGTTAAGATCTCCTGCAAGAGTTCTGATTGGTGCTTGTAATACATTAGCAAGCATTGAGTGTAGAACTTCTGTAGCTGGTAATGTGGCTATTGCCATCATTTGTTCGCTATTTTGGTACTTACCTTCAACAATACCTGATTTCAAAACTAATTTTTCTTCGTTTTTTTCGTCTTCTTTTCTGTAGTCAACTGCGATCTTTGGACCATCTACTAAATCGTGTTTAGAAAATACTAGAGCGTTTGCTCCTTTTAGGTCTTCGATTAATTCATCATAGCCTAATTCTTGGAAAGCAAATCTCATCATTGTATTTTTGTAAACTTTGTATTCAGCTTCTTTTTCTCTGAATTTATCACGTAAATTTGTGATTTCCTTAACGTCCATACCGTTAAAACCAACAAGTGTCACTGATTGTGAACCTTCGATTTTAGCTTTGATTTCGTCAACTATCAGCTGTTTAGCTGCTATAGCTTTCTCGCTCACTTTTTCACCTCCTAAGGCTAATGGTAGGTATTTAAAAACCCCACTATATATAGACACCCTAATAGTGCCTACATCGGTGGGGATGTAGTTAATTTCTCCCACCTATACGCAATTATTAAACATATCTGTCTGCGTAGTCTTTGGTAGCCTGTTTATTTGACTTATATATTATATCATCAATCTAGTCAAATTGCAAATTATTTTGTTTCTACTAATTCGCTAGCCTTTCCTGCTTGTAATTTTACACCAGGTCCCATTGTTGAAGCAACGGTGATTGATTTAATATATTTACCCTTTGCTGCTGCAGGTCTTGCTTTAACAACTTCTCTGATTAGAGCTTTGATGTTGTCAGCTAGTTTTTCTGCGCCGAAAGATACCTTACCTGCTGGTACATGGATTAAGTTAGCCTTATCAGTTCTATACTCAACCTTACCTGCTTTGATGTCTTCGATAGCTTGTTTAACGTCGTTTGTAACTGTACCAGTTTTTGGGTTTGGCATTAAGCCTTGTGGACCAAGTACCCTACCTAGTCTACCTACTGTTGCCATCATGTCTGGTGTAGCTATTACTACGTCAAAGTCTAACCAACCATCTTTTTGGATTTTTTCAGCATATTCTTCATTACCTGCAAAGTCAGCTCCTGCTGCTAGTGCTTCGTCTATTCTGTCGTCTTTTACGAAAGCAAGTACTCTTTGTACCTTACCTGTACCGTGTGGCAAAATAACTGTACCCCTAACTTGTTGGTCAGCATGTCTACTATCAACACCTAGGTTGAAGTGTAGTTCTACAGTTTCATCAAATTTTGCCTTCGCATTTTTCTCAACAATTTCAAGTGCTTCGTTTAATTCATATTCTTTTGTAGAATCATATGAAGCTTTTGATTCTAAATATCTTTTTCCTCTTTTTGCCATTTAATACCTCCTGTGGTAAACGAGTAAACTCTCCCACTAATCTTCTACAGTGACTCCCATACTTCTTGCTGTTCCTGCTATCATGCTTACTGCAGCTTCTAGGCTTGCAGCATTAAGATCTTCCATCTTAGTTTTAGCAATTTCTTCAAGTTGGCTTCTCTTGATTGATCCAACTTTATTTTTGTTTGGTTCACCTGAACCTTTTGCTAGGTTGATAGCTTTTTTGATTAATACTGGTGCTGGTGGTGTTTTTGTTATAAATTTGAATGTTCTATCCGTAAAAATAGTCATTTCAACCGGTATAATCATTCCAGCTTGGTCAGCTGTCTTAGCATTAAATGCTTGAACAAATTCCATAATGTTGATTCCGTGAGGACCTAAAGCAGTTCCTACTGGTGGTGCTGGTGATGCAGCTCCTGCTGGTACTTGTAATTTTACTATCGCTTGTATATCTTTTTCTGCCATAATTTACCTCCTTGTGGTGATTCGGGTTTCCCCTCCCACTGCTTT
>NZ_CAUPHG010000134.1:0-3476 GCF_963510915.1 uncultured Anaerococcus sp.
ACTTTTTTTTTTTTTTATTTTAATAATTTTTGTACTTTTAATTTTGATTTTTTAAAAATTAAAGTCATTGGTCCTGGCCAAAGTTCAAATAGTTTCCTATGACTTTCGCTTATCTCATCTACTAAATTATCCAACATAGAAATGTGAGAAATATGTAAGATAAGTGGGTTGTCTGATGGTCTACCCTTAGCTTTAAAAATCTTCTTGCATGCTTCTGCATTTAAACCATCAGCCCCAAGTCCATAAACTGTTTCTGTTGGAAAGGCTACTAGGTCTCCTTCCTTGATAAAGTTAGAAGCGATTTTTATATAATTTTTATTGATATTTTTTCTATCTATTTTGTAAATTTCAGTTTTCATTTAACCTTCTTTATCTGAGATATTGTAGGTTGGGTCAGAGTGAAGAGTAAGAATTACCCCTGTGTTTTTTCTAATCTTTTTTTCTATAGAGTCAATGTCGTTATGAAGTTCTGCAACAGTGATATTACCAGGAACTTCTACATGGCAAGAACCAGCTATATGTCCCTTGCCGTATTGGTGAAGATCTAGATGGTGAAATCCTCTTATATATTTCCCGCTCAGAATTATATCAGAAATTTCTTTTTCAATATCCCTATCTATTCTTTCTCCTAAAAGATATCCAACTGTTTCGTTGAATAAGTCTATACCCGGTTTGGTTACAAAAAATGCAACTACTACACCCATGGCTGCATCTAGATTAAATGATACATATCTTTGTAAAAATACACCTAAGATAATAGCAGTTGTTGATATAATATCGTTTCTAGCATCTAGCATTACCCCTAAATTCAAGTCTGATTCCAAATCATTATATAACTTCGTATTTAGTAAGTAAATATAAACCTTAATCAAAATACCAGCAAAAAGTATTACAAAAGATAAAAGGTTAAGACCATTTGGGTTTGGTTCATTAAAACTCTTTGCTGAATTTATAAATAGATTCAAGCCTACATAAACTATTACAATTGATACCAAAAGAGCCATTACATATTCAACTCTTCCGTGACCAAAAGGATGCTCTTCATCCGCAGGTTTCTTTGAAAAACTTGAACCCAAAAATGACATTATTGAAACAACTGAATCTGATAAGTTGTTAAAAGCATCATTTAAAATAGCAGTGGACCTAGTGTATATTCCTAAAAATATTTTTGATAGGAAAAGAAGAATATTCATGGCGATACCCATTATAGATGAAAGACTTATTAAATTTAGCCTAACAACCGGGTTATCTATATTTTTATAATCTTTGACAAATTTTTTAGCTAAAAATTTAAACAACTAATCGTCCTCGCCTACTTTTTCAAGTTTTCTAGTTTGATCTTCTGCTATTAGAGAATTAATCATTTCTTCAATATTGCCATTTAAAAAGTCGTCTAACTGGTAAATTGTTTTATTTATCCTATGGTCGGTAATCCTTCCTTGAGGGAAGTTATAAGTTCTTATTCTTTCAGACCTATCACCTGTTCCAACCTGGCTTTTTCTATTGTCTGCTATTTCCTTATTTCTCTTTTGCTCTTCAAGTTCATAAAGCCTTGCCCTAAGAACTCTCATAGCCTTTTCCTTGTTCTTAATCTGACTTTTTTCATCTTGGATGGCAACAACTAGGCCTGTAGGTATGTGGGTAAGCCTTACCGCAGAGTCTGTAGTATTTACTGACTGGCCGCCATTACCACTTGACCTATAAACATCAGTCCTGATGTCATTTGGGTCTATGTGAAGTTCAACTTCATCCACTTCTGGAAGTACTGCTACAGTTGCTGTTGAGGTGTGGATTCTGCCGCCGGACTCTGTTTCTGGTACCCTTTGAACCCTATGAACGCCAGATTCATATTTTAGTTTAGAATATGCTCCTTCACCTCTTACAACAAAGGTCGCATCCTTGATTCCACCAACTCCTTGGGTATTGACTTCAATTTCTTCTGTCTTAAAGCCTGCTTTGTCAGCGTACATGTTATACATTCTATAGAGATCGCCAGCAAAAAGACCTGCCTCATCTCCACCAGCTCCCGGTCTTATTTCAACGATAACGTCCTTTTCATCGTTAGGGTCTTTTGGGATTAGAAGAATTTGCATCTCATCCTTTAATACTTCTAACTTGTCCTTATTTTCCTCTATCTCTTCTTTAAGCATTTGTACCATTTCTTGATCATCAGCTTCATTTATGAGTTCTTGGTTTTCAGCTATAGTATCTTCAGCATTTTTTATTTCTTCATATTTTTCAACAACTGGTTTTAAAGAATTATATTCTTTAGAAACCTTCCTAAATTGGTCCATATCAGATAAAACTGCAGGATCAGCAAGTTTTGCTTCCAACTGTTTGTAATTATCTCTAACATGTTCTAAATTTTCAAACATTATTTATCCTTTCTGTGCAATAATAAACCTATCAAAATCATTAAAATCTTTTATATTTTGGATATTTACAAAGCCTTGATTTGTAAGCAATCTATTTAAAACTTCTTTTTGGTCATAACCTATTTCGAAAATCAAATGACCACCATCGTTTAAATAGCTATTCGCTTTTTTTATAATTTTCCTATAAAAATCAAGTCCATCTTCACCGCCATATAGGGCAGACTTTGGCTCAAAATAAAGTTCCCTATCAAGAGATTCGTAATCTTTTTTATTAATATAAGGAGGATTTGATATTATAAAATCAAATTTTCCTCTTATATTTTCAAACAAATCTGACCTTACAAAGTCTACATTTTCTATTCCAATATTTTTCTTATTTTCAAGTGCTAAACTTAATGCCTTTTCTTCTATGTCTGATCCTAATACAAAGGAATTTTCGATATTTTTTGCAAGAGATAAGGCTATAGCTCCTGTGCCTGTCCCAATATCTAAAATCCTATCTTTTTTTATAGGAGATTTAATTAGGTAATCAACAATTATTTCTGTTTCAAAACGTGGAATCAAGGCCCTTTCATCGACCTTTAGTTTTAGATTATAAAACTCCCACTCGCCTATGGCATATTGGAGTGGATATGAGTCTTTTCTCTTATTTATTATATCCTTTAATCTCTGGCTTTGCTTGTCATTTAAGTCTAAATTTTGATTCATCAAGACATAAGACTTGCTTTTGCCTAAAATATAAGTGAGGGCTATTAAACTTGTCTCGTAATCTATTTTTAAAAAGTCTGATATTTTCATTATTTTACACAAAAATAAGGTAAGTTGCCTTACCTTATTATCTTTCATACTATTATTTTCTACCGTATTTCTTGTTAAATCTTTCTACCTTACCACCACGTTCAGCAGTTCTTTGTTTACCAGAGTAGAATGGGTGACAATTGTTGCAAACTTCTACTTTGATTTCTTCTTCTGTTGAACCTACAGTAAACTCGTTGCCACATGACATACAAGTTACTTTGGCTTGGTGATATTCTGGATGTAATTCTTTATTCATAATTCACCTCTATTTTCCATTTCAATAAGCAATATAAATTATACCAG
>NZ_CAUPHG010000135.1:0-3419 GCF_963510915.1 uncultured Anaerococcus sp.
CTAGATAAGAGATACCACAATGCTACGGATATAGTAAGTTCCGCTACAAAGATTTTGGCAGGAATTACAAATCTAACAGCAGTATCAGTTACTTACAAAAATCAAATCAAATCAATTGCTAATATCGAAATGCTAAGGGTAAGCGAATCTTCCTTGCTTTTGATAGTAGTTTATGATAATGGCTTGATAGTAAATGACTTGATTAGGTTAAATTATAGTCCAGAAGACGAAGACCTAGAATTTTTAAACAGGCTCTTGCAAAGAGAGTTAATCGGGTCAAACATTTTAGACTTGTCTGATAAGATTAGGAAGATTGAAGAAAAGTTAAACCTCAATTATAAGTATTTACTCGATATAATCCAAACTAAGATGGAGAATGAATCCGTTAAAGATTCTAATAAAGAAATCAAGATAGAGGGTTTGGGTAATATATTCAATTTCAAGGAATTTGATGATATAGTTAAGGCTAAGGAATTTATCAATCTCTTTGAAAGTCCAGATATTATTACAGATTTTCTAACTGATAAGAATGATAAAAGTCTTGTCATTACTATCGGAGAAGAAAATGAGATTGACCAATTAAAAGAAAATACAATCATAACTTCATATTTTAAGGTAGATGAAAATACCATCGGCACGATTGGTGTTGTGGGTCTAACTAGGATAAATTACAAGGAAGTAATTGAGAGTATAAAACTAATTTCAGATTTATTAAATCAATAAGAGGAAGGTGGAGGAATTGGCAGACGATATCAAAAAAGATGAAAATCTAGAAGAAGAAGTCGAAGATATAAAAGATATAGAAGATGAAATAGAAGAAAATCTAGAAGAAGAAATCATAGATGCAGAAATAGTTGACGATGTGAATGATTCTTCAGCTAACAATGAATATATAGAAAAATATCAAAGGTTAATGGCTGATTTTGCAAATTATAAGCAAAGAGAAGAAAAGGCTAAGGCGGATTTTAAAAAGTATGCATCTAGCTCTTTGATAGAAAAGTTATTACCAGTTCTTGATAATTTCGATAGGGCCCTAAAGGATAAGGATCCAGAAGATCCATTTGTAAAGGGAGTTATAATGACAAGAGACGAACTTCTTAAAACCCTTAAAAACGAAGGCCTAGAAGAAATACCATCAGACGGTGAAAAATTTGATCACAATCTCCACCACGCAGTCATGACAGAAAGTAGTGATACTGTGGAAGAAGATTATATTATAGAAACATTCCAAAAAGGATACACATTAAACGGCAGAATCCTTAGACCAGCTATGGTTAAGGTAAGCAAGTAGGAGGAAAAATTATGGCAAAAATTATAGGAATTGACTTAGGTACAACAAACTCAGCAGTAGCTGTTATGGAAGGTGGTACACCAACTATCATCCCAAATAGTGAAGGTAATAGAACTACTCCATCAGTAGTTGCTTTCTCAAAAGATGGAGAAAGATTAGTTGGTGAAACAGCTAAAAGACAAGCAATCACCAACCCACACAGAACAATAGCATCAGTTAAAAGAGAGATGGGTCACGATTGGAAAAGCCCTGAAATTGATGGCAAACAATATACACCAGAAGAAATCTCAGCAATGATTCTTCAAAAATTAAAGGCAGATGCAGAGGCTTATCTTAATGATACAGTAACAAACGCAGTAATTACCGTACCTGCTTACTTTACAGATGCTCAAAGACAAGCTACAAAAGATGCTGGACAAATCGCAGGTCTTAAAGTAGACAGAATCATCAACGAACCAACAGCAGCAGCTCTTGCTTATGGTATGGATAAGGAAACTGACCAATCTAAGATAATGGTTTACGACCTTGGTGGCGGTACCTTCGATGTTTCAATACTCGAAGTAGGTGATGGAGTATTTGAAGTATTATCTACAAGAGGAAATAACAAATTAGGTGGAGATGACTTTGATAATGCAGTTGTAGATTATCTTGCAAGTGAATTTAAGAAAGAATCTGGCGTTGATCTTACAAAAGATTTAACAGCTATGCAAAGATTAAAAGATGCAGCAGAAAAGGCTAAGAAAGAATTATCTTCAACCCTAACAACTAATGTAAATCTACCATTTATCACAGCAGTAGATGGTCAACCTGTCCACTTAGACATCAACTTATCAAGAGCAAAATTTGATGAATTAACTCACGATTTGGTAGAAAAAACTAGAAAACCAGTAGAAGATGCTCTTCACGATGCAGGTCTATCAGCATCTGATATCGACAAAGTTTTACTTGTTGGTGGTTCTACAAGGGTACCAGCTGTTCAAGAATTAGTTAAGAGAATAATCGGCAAAGAACCTCAAAAAGATATCAACCCAGATGAATCAGTTGCAATTGGTGCAGCTATCCAAGGTGGTGTCCTAACAGGTGAAGTAAAAGACCTATTACTTCTTGATGTAACACCACTATCACTTGGTATTGAAACTCTTGGTGGAGTTGCTACAAAACTAATCGAAAGAAATACTACAATCCCAACAAAGAAATCACAAATATTCACAACTGCAGCTGATGGACAAACAGAAGTAGACATCCACGTTGTTCAAGGTGAACGTGAAATGGCAGCAGATAACACTACCCTAGGCAGATTCCAACTTACAGGCATTCCTGCAGCTAGACGTGGTGTGCCACAAATCGAAGTAACATTTGATATAGATGCTAATGGTATTGTAAATGTAACAGCTAAGGACCAAGGTTCTGGTAAGGAACAAAAAATTACAATTACATCTTCATCTAACCTATCTGAAGAAGAGATTGATAAGAAAATTAAAGAAGCAGAGAAATTTGCTGAAGAAGATAAAAAGAAAAAAGAAGATATAGACGCTAAAAACAACGCAGAAAACCTAGTTTATCAAGCTAGAAAAACTGTAGAAGATGCTAAACTTGAAGGTGCTGATAAGGAAAATATCGAAGCTAAGGCAAAAGAACTAGAAAGTGCAATAGGAGCTAATGATATTGATAAGATTAAGAGCCTAACAGAAGAGCTAACAAATGAAATCTACAAGGTAAGCGAGAAAATGTATAAGGCAAATGAAGCAAGCCAAGGCGGGGCTGGTAGCAAGGATGAAGACGTTGTAGATGCCGACTATGAAGTAATTGATGAAGATGAAGAATAATCTTTTGAAAGATTACCTATAAATAGTATAATAAAAACAATTGATAAAAGGAGCTATTTCCTAGTGAAATAGCTCTTTTTAATGATTGGAGGAAGTATGAGAGATCCATATGAAGTGCTGGGCGTTGGTAAAAATGCTTCAAGTACAGAGATTAAAAGAGAATATAGAAAACTTGCTAAAAAATACCATCCAGACCTAAACCCTGATGACAAGGAAGCTGAGCAGAAATTTAAGGAAGCGACCCTTGCCTATGAAATCCTATCAGATCCTGAAAAGAAACAAAAATATGATACCTACGGAGC
>NZ_CAUPHG010000136.1:0-3307 GCF_963510915.1 uncultured Anaerococcus sp.
TTAACTCATAATTTATTGTTCCAATTAAGTCCTAATCCATGTCAATATCTCTATAAATTTATTCCTTATCTCCAGCCTTATCATCAATACCGCTTACATCAACCATCATCTGATCCATACACACTCTTCCTAAAACCTTGCATGAATTACCATTTATGTATACAAATCCCTTATTAGAAAACATCCTACTATATCCATCAGCATAACCTATAGCAACAGTAGCAACCTTCATTGGTTTGTCACTTATAAAAGTTCTACCATAAGAGATTGGAGTACCTGCTTCAATTTCCTTTACAAAGTTGACATAAGAAAATAATTTGAATGTTTTCTCTAATTCAATTGATGTATTATCTTTAACTACATTTGAAGGATAAAGTCCATAAAGAGAAATACCAACTCTGTTCATCCCCTTAAAAATCTTTTGTCTTATAGTTGCTGCTGAATTTGCAAGATGGAGAAATCTAAAGTTAAAATCATTTTTGACTTTATCAATAATCCTATCAAAAATCTCTTCTTGCTCAATAGTGAAATTATTATCTTCTTCATCAGCTGTAGCAAAATGACTAAAAGCAGAAATTATTTCAATATTTTCTAAGTCTTTTAACTTTTTGATTTTTGATATTTCATTTTCTCTGAATCCAATCCTGCCGTGACCTGTATCAAGTACTAGATGTCCCTTTACCTTATACCCCAACTTATTAATATCATATGCTAGTCCTAGGTCATATATTGAAATATCAATATCATTTTCTACACATTCTTTTATATCGCTTACGCCAACATACCCTAATACCAAGATAGGCTTCTCTATTCCATACCTTCTTAGCAAAAGACCCTCACTAAGTCTTGCTACAGCATAATAATCAATTATATCTTCAATATTTCTAGATATAACACCAGCACCGAGTCCATAGGCATTAGCCTTTAACACTGCACAAAACTTTGATTCTGGGCTTAATTTTCTTATGTTTAAAATATTATTTCTTATATTATCCAAATTAATTTCTAAATATGTCTCTTGCATAGCTACCTCAAAAGTCTAATTGCCTTTGGTAAATAATCTATAATATCACTTGCAATAAGTGATTCTTCACACAAATCTTCTTTTACTAAATCTCCAGCAAGTGAATGCAAATATACACCAAGCTTTGCAGCATCAAATTCACTCATTAGGGGTAAAAGTCCTGCTATAATTCCTGTTAGAACATCACCACTTCCTGCCGTAGCCATGCCAGGATTACCAATCTGATTTATATATAGGCTTTCCCCATCAGTAACCAAAGTATTTTCAGATTTTAATACAAGAACAACCTTATATCTACTAGCAAAATCCTTAGCAATTCCTACCCTATCAGCATTAATTTCATTAATACTTAGGCCAGTAAGTCTTGAAAATTCTTTTAAGTGAGGTGTTAAGATAATATTTTCTTTTTTTAAAACTGATTTATCTTTTGCTATTGCATTTAAGCCATCAGCGTCTATTATTATCTTACCCTCATAGCTTTCAATAATCTTACCAATAAGTTCATTTAAACTTGGGTCTTCTCCCATTCCAGGTCCTATTCCAAGGACATCTTTATCTGATAGATATACTAAAATCTGATTTAATATAAGATTATTATACTTTAAATTATAAGAATCAATAATATTTATAATTTGCTCAGTTGACTTAATTTGTAAAATCTCACTTATAGAAGATGGAACGAGAAGATAAACTAATCCAGCACCAACTCTCAAGGCAGCAGATGATGACAAATAACATGATCCAGCCATACCAGAAGAACCACCTAATATTGCTACCTTTCCATAATCGCCTTTATGACTTACTTTTTTTCTTGGAGGCAAAATATTTTTCATCTGCTTATCTATTTTAAGTGTTGAACTTTCCTTACTTACACAAATTGCAATGGCAATTTCACCATCATGTGAAATAGAAACCTCTGACATACAAATCTTTTTGTCAATTAAAACATATGGACGATTTTCTTTATGATCAACTTCAACCCTACAATTTTTTATGTAAGATAGATTAAGGTTATATGCTTTAATTGCAGCTTCTTTAAGAGCGTATATTCCTGCTAAAGTTTGGTATGGATTATCTTTTTTAAAAGCATAAGTTAGCTCTTTTTGGCTAAATACTCTCATAAGAAAGTCTTCTGTTTTATTCTTAATTTTTTGAACTGAAATTATATCTATCCCTATCAATATTAACCTAACCTTAAAATATTCGACTTTTTTGATGGTTTTCTATCAAAATTTACTACTTTGCCATCATAATATACAATTATACCGCCTATGATATTATAATATGGCATCCTATGTTAAAATAGGAAAACTTTATTCAACATTAATTTTTGACTTCTCTTTAGATGATAAACACAAATGTAAAAATAACCTTACAACAAGAAAATCTAGTTATTTCATCGCATAACTATTTCCTTAGTGCTTTAACAATTTCAATATGAAAAAGCATATTAGTAAAATGCCAATACCATAAACAACTTGTCCGTGGCATTAATAATATAATATTTGAAAAATGGAAGTGCCTTCGCACTTCCTATTCCCCTATCTTTTCTTTTAGTAATTTATTTATTTCTTGAGGATTTCCTTTGCCTTTTGTCTTCTTCATCGCTTGACCAACTAAAAAACCAAAAGCTCTATCTTTTCCATTTTTTATATCTTCGATTGATTGTGGATTTTCCGCAATAACTTCACTAACAATATCATCTAAGAAAGAAGCGTCTGAGATTTGAAGAAGGTTTCTTTCTTCGGCAAGTTTTTCTGGGTCTTCATTAGTAGTATATATTTCTCTTAGTAATTTTTTTGCCACATTATTATTTATCTTATTATTTTTCGCAAGATTAATTAATTTAGCAAAATTTTCTACTGATAGTGCCATTTCATCAGCAGTTTCCTCTGCCTCATTAAGTCTTCTTGATAATTCACTAAGAATCCAGTTAGCTGTGGTATTTGGATCATTAACTAACTTGTCTGTTTTTTCAAAAAGAGTTGCTAGGTTCCTATCATTACTTAATAAATTAGCATCATATTCAGAAAGTTTATATTCTCTCATATACCTTTCTTGTTTTTTACTAGGTAATTCTGGTAGTTTATCTTTAATATTTTCTATAAATTCATCTGAGAGGTAAATATCTGGTATATCACCATCAGCTGAAAATCTATAGTCATTACCAACTTCTTTGTTTCTCATGTGAATGGTTTTAAGTTCAATATCATCCCATCTTCTAGTTTCTTTTACACCGGTTTCGCCTTTTTCTAGTAAAGCAGTTTGCCTTTGGACTTCAAA
>NZ_CAUPHG010000137.1:0-3299 GCF_963510915.1 uncultured Anaerococcus sp.
GAGGCTTTAGCCGAGTTATCAAATTTTAGCCGACTGAATGTCAAAAAAGTTTGGATATAGTTCAACTTAAACAAGGGCTCCGCTATATCAACAGTTTGCCGTAGGCAAACACCATATCCCCCGAGAGGGGTCGCCCGGAGGGGGTAGCCGAAAGGGGTCTGGGGAGTCGCGTTGGGGAACGTGCGAAACGTTCCCCTGGGACTCCCCAGGTACGAAGATTCAATAGTAAATAAAACAATAATTTAAAAGATAAAATAATAACTCATATTGGATAAGAAAAATAAAGATTGATTCGTCTCGGACGAATTTTTTATAAAATAGTTTAATAATTCACAAAAAGTAATATAATATACTTATAAGGCCTTGCGCCTAGCAAATAAAAGCCTAGTGCTAACGAAAGTGGCCTAGTGCCTAATTAAAAAAATAATGGCTCATCGCTTAGCGAAAATTTGTAATTATAGAAAAGGAATTAAGATGTCAAGATTTAGAAGGTCGGTTGCTATAGACCTCGGTACAGCAAGTGTGCTTGTTTTTATTAATAACAAAGGAATAGTTTTGAACGAACCATCTGTCATAGCCATTGATGTCCTATCTGACGAAATCTTAGCGGTGGGTAGTGATGCCAAGAAGCTTATTGGCAGAGCTGGTGGTAATGTTTCCTGTATTTTGCCTATGAAAGAGGGCGTTATAGCAGATTTTAAGGCGACCGAGAGGATGCTTGATTACTTTCTCAAGAAATCTTTAAAAAAATCTATTTTTAAGCCTGATCTTTTAATCTGCGTTCCAGCAAGATCTACCCAAGTAGAGAAGCGTGCAGTTATCCAAGCTGCAGAAAATGCTGGTGCCCACAGGACCTACCTTATCGAGGAGCCTCTTGCAGCAGGACTTGGTGCAGGGGTTGATATAACAGATCCAAAAGGGTCAATGGTGGTTGATGTTGGCGGTGGCACTAGCGATATAGCGGTGATTTCCATGGGTCAAGTCATTGCATCTAGGTCTGTTGATGCAGCTGGTGGGAGCTTCGATAGGCTTATTAAAGAATTTATCAGAAGTCGTTATGGACTCTTGATAGGAGATTCCTCTGCCGAGGCTATTAAGGAAGCGGTAGATGGCAAAACTAGCGAAGATTCAATCGAAGTTAAGGGTAGGAATATAACAAATGCCCTCCCAGCCAAGGTTTTTATCCCTGTAACAGAGATTAAGGATTGCCTTAGAGGTGAGATTGATAAGATTGTTGAGGGAATTAAAAAAGTGCTTGAGGTGACTCCTCCAGAGCTTGCCTCAGATATTTTCGATAGGGAAATAATTTTAACTGGCGGAGCATCTCTTACAATCGGTCTTAAAGAGAGGATAGAAGAGAAGTTCCAAATTAGGGTAAGGATTGCTGAAGACCCACAGGAATGTGTAATTAAAGGCACAGCCAAGGCTCTAAATTGGATTGATAGTTTGGATGAAAATAGGAATGAAGCTATAAGAAACAAGCAAGAAGAAAGCGAAGCTATAGAAAAACTTAGGAGAAGATAATGACAAAAAAATTAGTATTAGTAAGACATGGACAAAGTGAATGGAACCTAGCTAACAAGTTTACAGGTTGGGTAGATGTTGACCTTTCTGAAAAAGGTGTAGAAGAAGCAAAAGAAGCTGGTAGAAAAATCAAAGAAGCTGGCATTAGATTTGACCACGCTCACACATCTGTTTTAAAAAGAGCTATCAAAACTTGTAACTTTGTTTTAGAATATTCTGATCAAATGTATGTTCCACAATCAAAAACTTACAGACTCAATGAAAGACACTACGGTGCTCTTCAAGGCCTAAATAAGGCAGAAACAGCAGAAAAATATGGTGACGAACAAGTTCATATCTGGAGAAGATCTTATGATACTCTTCCACCAGAAATATCTGAGGAAGAAAAAGAAAAACAAGCACATTTACCAATGTTTGCTCACCTTCCAAAAGATGTAATCCCAGGAGCTGAAAACTTAAAAGTAACTCTTGAAAGAGTATTACCATATTATTTTGACTCAATCGCACCAGAACTTCTTGAAGGTGAAACAGTCCTAGTAGCAGCTCACGGCAACAGTCTAAGAGCTCTTGCAAAACACCTAGAAAAAATTTCTGATGATGACATTATGGATCTTGAAATTCCAACAGGCCAACCACTTGTTTATGAACTAGATGACGAGCTTAATGTAATAAAAAAATACTACTTATAAAATTTTAGGATTTTTTCCCAGACCCTGGCACGCCTTGGGTTTGGGATTTTTTTCTTGACACTTACTTGATAATTTGTTAATATATAATCTTGCTAGTGGCATAAATTTGTGCTAGTAAAGACAATTTGTTTTTTTTTTTTTTTGTTTTAAATATTTATAAAATTATGGCGGTTTTCAATTAGAAGTGGCTACATATAAGCGAAAACATACATGATATTGTCATAATAACCACTTTATCTTTTGCTGGAATCATTTATTTATTATAAAAATTTAGAAAAATATCAAAAAAACCTATTGACATTACTTTACAATGATATTATGATACTTGAGGGAGCAAATAGAAAGAGGACATTATGAGAATAGCATCAATTGAAAATGAAAACGGTGTTTCAGGTCTAATAAACTCACACTTTGATAAAAATGAAGTCGTCGTAGAAAAAATCGAATCTATTGACGAGCTCTTATTTATGGATTGTAGTATTTTTGATCTAATCTTGGTGGATATGACTCACAATCGATGCTTGCAGTTTATTCAGTACATAAAGCAAAAAACAAATATCCCGGTTATCTACCTTACTGAAAGATACAAAAAAAATCCTTACGAGCAAGAGCTAGAAGATAAGGATTTTGTGATTCACTCCTACACTCGTGAGGAATTTATTGATCAGGTTTTTAAAAAAGTAGATGAAATTACAAAGGCTCATGTGGTTAATCTTGGAGAATACACCTTAGATGAAGCCAATGGAGTATTCAAGATTGGAAATAAAATCCTTGACTTAACCAAGTCTGAGCTAGAAATTTGTTCTATCCTAATTCATAATATGCCAAATATTCTTTCCAAGGAAGCTATAGTTGTAGAAATGGAAAAACGTGGTCGCAACACAACCCCAAGATCTGTTAGGGAGCATATTAGAAAAATCAGACAAGAATTTAAAAAGGCAAGTCTAGAGCCAATTGACACTATCACTGCCAAGGGATATAGGTGGACTCTGGATTCCCTAAAAACCCTATAAATAAATTTGACAAAAAGCAAAAGTTTTCATATAATAGAATCAGAAATTGAATAGATATTAGCGATGGAAATCC
>NZ_CAUPHG010000138.1:0-3287 GCF_963510915.1 uncultured Anaerococcus sp.
GGCGAAACCATCTATTTCTTTTTTACCAATAGGAGAAAGTTCTCTCATATCTTCCATAAATTTTTCGCTAGTTGAAAAAAATCCAACTATCTTAAAATTTGTATTTTTTATCTTAGAATTTTCTTTTTGATCATCATTAATATATGAAAAATTTACCTCATCGCCTATTTTATAATATTTTTCTAAGGACTTATCAAGAATGATTTCATTATCCTTATTTATTAGAGTTCCTTTTTCTAGATTAATTTTTCCAAAATTTTTATCAAAGGATTTTAATCTAATAATTTTTTCCCCATCCTTAAGGTCAATTGTCTTGATATAAGAAATTTCATCAATATTACTATCATTTTCCAAAAGAATTTTATCTTCATAATCCATTGGATAGGTTGATTTCACTATTATATCTGGGTGGCCAAACCTATCTAAAGATGACCTCAAGCTTTTTCTCATTGATGGACCAGTTAGGTTAAGAGCAACAATTACCATAGTTGCAAGCCCAACCATAACACCTATGGAAAAAACTTTTCCCTTAGTTTTGTTAATATCTCTGAGGATATTTTTTATATAGGTCTTGTTCATACTACCACTCGAGTTCTTCTACAGGTACTGGATTTTCATTTGTATAAGCGTTTAAAATCCTACCGTCTTTTAGCTCTATTACTTCATCAGCCATTGGTTTTATTAAAGAATTGTGAGTTATGATGATAACTGTAGAGTTGAAATTTCTTGATGCGTCTTGGAGGAGTTTTAAGATGTTTTTTCCAGTTTTATAATCAAGAGCGCCTGTTGGTTCATCACACAATAATAATTTTGGGTTTTTAGCAAGAGCCCTTGCAATAGCAACCCTCTGTTGTTCTCCACCAGAAAGTTGGGACGGGAAATTTCCTTCTCTTTTAGAAAGTCCCACCTGGTCTAAAATCTCATCTGCCTTTAAGGAATCCTTTGAAATTTCACTAGCTAATTCCACATTTTCTAAAGCTGTTAGGTTTGGGATAAGGTTATAATGTTGGAAAACAAAACCAACATCGTCCCTACGGTATTTAGTAAGTTCTTTATCATTAAGTTTACTTAGGTTTTTCCCATCTATGATAATATCGCCGCTAGTGGCCTGTTCCATCCCACCGATAATATTTAAAAGTGTAGTTTTACCAGCACCAGACGCACCTACAATTATCAAAAGCCTTCCTTCATCAAGCTTGAAACTTATCTTATCATTGGCAAGTATTTCAGACTGGCCAGACTCATATTTTTTACTTACTTCATTTAATTCTATGTAAGACATAAGAACCTCTTCTTTCTATATCCTTATTCTAAATTTATACCCATTTTAAGGCAAAATAAAAGAGCCAGGGGCCCTTAAATATTTTTAAATTTCTCTCTTACTTCGCTAATCTTTCCGCAAGTCATTTTTCCTTCAGGGCATGGACCCGATATACATGATGGACCAGCTGAAGCGAAGACATTTGGATAAATATCTTTAACTAATTTTACCATTTGGTCAGACATTTCTCTTATCTCCCATTGAGCCCTATTACAAGACCTAAGATTGAAAAAATGTAGGAGAGTTCTTGCATTCATTGTAAATACTATTTTAGTTTCACAAGCATTAGGAAAAACGTATCTGGCATCCTCAATAGCCATCTTAGTGGCCGTTCTTTTCGCAGATTTTTCTTCTTCGCCCTCATTAACTAGGTCATTATAATGTTTTTTTGTAAGAATTTCAGTAAGTCTATCATAGGCTTCTTGGTCTTTTTCCATAGCATCTATGAAAATTTGCCTTGCTTCAGGATTTTCCTTTATATAAGGAGGTATTATATATTCAAATCCATTAAGTTTCACATATCTTTGTGATTGTTGGGAATAAGAAGCAAGCCTATGACGAACAAGCTGATGAGTTAAGGTTCTTGAAACGCCTTCAACAGCAAAGGTGAAAGAAATATGTTCAATTGGACTTAAATGACCAAGGCTTGCAAGCATTTTTACATATTTTGCTATTGACTCTTGATCTTGTTTTTTAGAAATTTCCTCGACACCAACAGCAGAATAACACAATTTACCTGCCTGCGCTATGGTTTCTTCACCGTTTTTTGTATAATTTAATAAAGTAACTTTTAGATTTGTTTCCGCCATAACTACCTCCTAAGATTTATAAGCATTATACCATTAAATTAATTTGGAGCTTTTTTTAATAATTTTTTATAGGTCTTATCGATTAAAATAGCTCCCAATGGTGCTGTAATAATAATACCAAGAACTGCTATTGATAAAATTGCCATCCCTGATCCGATTCCATTTGCAAGAGCAACCGACCCTATAGCCGCTTGAACAGTTGCTTTTGGTGTATAGGCAAGGATTGTAAAGGTCTTTTCTTTCTTATCTAGCTTACTTCCAGCAATAGAAATAAATACTCCAATGGACCTAATTAAAAGCCCTAAAAATATCAAAAGTATGCCAATAATTCCAATAGCTGTCATATATTTGATATCAACTTCTGCCCCAACTAGAACAAAGAGTAAAATTTCTGCAAATATCCAAAGTTTAGCAAATTTTTCAGAGAGTCTTTCAACAACTTCTTCTTTGGCTTTAATTTTATAAGATGAAGCCATTGCTATTACTGCAAGTATGCCGGATATTGGAATTATATTTTTTATAAGCCCTTCTAAGCTAACAAGTAAAAAAGAAAGTGCCAAAATAATTATAACCTTGGATGAGTTTCTTATATAAGTTCCATTTTTATAACGTCTTTCAAAAAATAAATACAATAAATATCCTATTAAAATTCCAAGTCCTATTCCTAAAACAATTGATACTGGCACTCTTAATAGTGATGTATATGAAAATTCACTTCCCTTTGCCATTGATAGAAAAGATGAAAATAAAACCAAGACAAAAACATCATCACAAGATGCCCCTGCCAAGATCATTTGTGGAACAGATTCATTCTTTCCATAACCTTCATCAATAAGTTTAACCATCCTAGGCACAACTATAGCAGGAGATACGGCACCCATAACAGCTCCCATTAAAAGTCCATCAACTAAATTTAGTCCTAAAAGTTTTGGAACGAAAATCGCATAAGATAAAATTTCAAAACTTGCTGGTAGAAAAGACAATAATACTGCAGATCTTCCTACTTTTTTTAAATCTCCAATATCAAGGCTGAGCCCTGCCTTTAATAAAATTACAATTAATGCTATGGTTCTTAAATCAGATGAAATATTTAATATATTTTTATCAAGTAAATTTAAGACTTGTGGTCCAAGAATAATCCCAGTTATAAGCATTCC
>NZ_CAUPHG010000139.1:0-3285 GCF_963510915.1 uncultured Anaerococcus sp.
ACCTTGAATATATAATGGAATATAAATTTGATGGTCTTACCATAAACCTTACTTATGAAGATGGTTTTCTTAAAACAGCTGCAACCAGGGGTAATGGTATTGTGGGTGAAGAAGTCAAAGCCCAGGCAGAAACTATTAGGTCAATACCTTTTATGATTAAAGAAAAATCACTCATTGAGATACAAGGTGAAGCCCTTATGCCTCTATCAGAATTAGCTAGATACAATAGGGAAAATGAAATACAACTAAAAAATGCAAGAAATGCAGCTGCTGGTGCTATCAGAAACCTAGACACAAAAGAAACAGCAAAAAGACATCTAACAGCGTATTTTTACGCTGTTCCAACTAATAATCTCAATTTTAAAAATGAGGAAGAGATGCTTGATTTTCTAAAAGAAATGAAATTAAATGTGCATCCTTACCATAAAAAAGTAAGAAGCTTAAATGAAATAATTAAAGAGCTTGAAAGAATTAAGACAGAAAGAAAAACTTTAGATGTCTTAACAGACGGCGTTGTTATTAAAATAAATGACAAGAAAACTCAAGAGGCTCTTGGATTTACAGAAAAATTCCCAAGGTGGTCAATAGCTTACAAGTTTGAGCCAGAAGAATTTACAACTAAATTACTTGATGTAGTTTGGAATGTCGGTAGAACAGGTAAAGTTACCCCATCAGCAATTTTAGAACCGATAGATTTTTCTGGAGTTACAGTATCTAGAGCGACCTTAAATAATTATGATGATATAGAAAGAAAAAAAGTAAGGATAGGATCTGATGTTTTCATAAGAAGATCAAATGATGTCATACCTGAAATTTTAGGGGTAGTTGATGAAAACCAACCAGGAACAAAAAAAATACAAAAACCTAGTCATTGCCCATATTGTAATAGTGAGCTAATTCAAGAAAAAGTTCATATAGTATGCCCTAACTCAATATCTTGTACTCCTCAGCTTTTAGCAAGGATGGAACACTACTCATCTAGAAATGCCATGGATATTGAGGGATTATCAGAAAAAACTATTGGTCAACTTATAGAAGAATTAGGTATTAAAGAAATATATGATATCTATGATTTAACCTATGATGAGCTAATAAAACTTGAAAGGTTTGGTCCAAAGAAAACTAAAAACCTCATAGATGCTATAGAAAATAGTAAAAATAGGGATTTAAATGCCTTTATATATGCTATAGGAATCCCAAATGTAGGAGAGAGAACTGCAAGAGACTTGGCAAATAAATTCAAATCTTTTGACAAATTAAGAAATGCTACAGTAGATGACCTAGTTGAGATTGAAGACATTGGGGAAATAACAGGTGAAAATATAGTAGAATTTTTTCACGATAAAAATATAGTAGAGTCTATAGATATTCTTTTATCTAAGGGCATAAAACTTAATAACCCAAGTGATTATGAAAATACTTCCAATAAATTAGAAGGAATCAGTTTTGTAATAACAGGGACTATAGATGGTTACAATAGGGACGATATTAAGAAAATGCTTGAAGATAATGGCGCTAATGTAAGGACTTCAGTATCTAAAAATACTGACATTGTTTTAGCTGGAGAAAAAGCTGGTTCAAAAAAAGATAAGGCAATAGAATTAAATGTTGAAATATATGAAGATAAAAAATTATATGATTTCTTATCTGAATTAAAAGGAGAATAGGATGGATGTAAAAGAAGTTGAGAGAATCTACAACCTAAGCCACTTGAGTTTGGAGAATCAAGATAAGGAGTTGATTGCTCAAAAATTTAATAGGGTTTTAGATTTTATAGAAGAGATCTTTACAGTCGATACAGAAAATGTTGAAATGACAGAATATATTAAGAATCACAAGGCTGTATTTAGAGAAGATAATCCAAAAGAATCTCTAGCTAGATCTAAGGCTTTAGAAAATGCAAAAGATACTGAATTTGGATATTTTAGATTAGATTGGAAACTATAGGAGCAATAATGAATATAAAAGCTATTATAGATAAGTATAAAAATAAAGAAATAAGTGTAGAAGAAAATATAAAATTAATATTAGAAAAAATAAAAAATGATGACACAAATGCATATATAACTTTTGATGAAACAGATTCTTTAAAAAGAGCCAAAGAATTAGATGAAAAATTAAAAAACGGTGAAAAATTAGGTTCTCTTTTTGGGGTTGCTGTCGCTGTCAAGGATAATATTTCCTATAAAAATATGAATATGACTTGTGCATCAAAAATGCTTAAAGATTTTAGACCAATGTTTGATGCAAAAGTTATAGATAATTTATTAAATGAAGATGCAATAATAATTGCAAAAACAAATATGGATGAGTTCGCTATGGGTGGAAGAGGAAAAACTTCTTTTTACGGACCTGTCAAAAATCCACTTGATAAGTCAAGAGTTACAGGTGGTTCTTCATCCGGTTCTGCAGCGAGTGTTGCAAAAGATGATGTACTTGTATCCTTAGGCACAGATACAGGTGGATCTGTAAGATGCCCTGCGAGTTATTGTAATATTCTAGGCTATAAACCAACTTATTCTATGGTTAGTAGAAATGGAGTTGTTTCAATGGCAAACACCTTAGACCAAGTATCAGTATTTGGTAAAAATGTTGCAGACGTTAGGACTGTTGCTCAAGCAATAGAAGGCCCAGACGCAAACGACATGACAGTAAGGTTAGATGATTATAAGTACGAAATTAAAACTTATGATTTCAAAGGTAAAAAAATTGCTTATATATCTGCAGATGACGAAATGCATAAAGATATTGATCCAACTGTGGAAAATGATTACAATCTTGCTTTAGATGCACTTAAAAAACTCGGAGCAGACTTATCTCCAATTAGGTTAGAATATTCTAAATATGCAAATCCAGTATATAATGTTGTAATGTCTAGTGAAGTTTCTTCTAATATGTCAAGATTTGATGGTATTAGGTTTGGATATCAAAGCGAAAAATATACTTCAGTAGAAGAATTATTTATAAATTCAAGATCAGAGGGTCTCGGAGAAGAAGTGCAAAGAAGGATAGCACTAGGAACAATGTATTTGTCAGCTGATGATAACCAAAGAGTTTATAGACAAGGTTTAAAACTTAGGACTTTAATAAAAGAAGAATTAGAAAAAGTTTTTGAAACCTACGACTTAATTATTACTCCAACAGTTACAAACCTACCACCAGCTCTTGATGATGACTATAGGGATCCATTGAGTGATTTTCAGTCTGATGGTTTCAATGTTATAGTAAATTTATCTGGTATGTGTGGTCTTTCTTTACCAGTTAGGTCAGGCATATCTGGATCAA
>NZ_CAUPHG010000140.1:0-3242 GCF_963510915.1 uncultured Anaerococcus sp.
ATTTTAATACACTATTCAATTACCAGCTCTACATAATCCCCATCTTCCTTATTGTATACATGCTTATTTACGATTCCAAGTAGTTTCTGTATATCTTCCATATCTGAAGCCGAAAATTCTAAATAACAAGTCTCATCACTGGTATAATTCAAATCTTCATAAAAATCCTGAATCGCCACATAAAATTTTTCTAAAACATCTTCCAATGGATATTGGGAAATATTCCTCGGACTATCTCCTTCTCCTAATTCTGGTTCTTGAACAAATTTTAATGAAGTAACAAAGCAATCACTTTTCATAAAATCGTCATACGTTTTATAGATATGTTCTGCTACCTTTTCGTAATCAGCTTTGTTATATTTTTCATGTACAAAAATATCTATATTTTTCATCTCAATTTCCTTAATGTGGTGTGAAAATTATCATTAGTCCCCCACAACTTCTAATTTTTATTTATCTACTTTAGCTTTTTTAATAATTCTACAAAAGGTACTTTATTATTATCTTTTCTAAGCGAAATCAAATCAAAAACAGAATCAGCATCTAAATCAAACATTACGGATTCCAAACCAATTTTCATAAAATAATAATCTACAACCTCTTTACTAAACTCATTTTCTAAACTACTCCATAAATTATTCGGTAAAATGCAAAAGGCTAAAGTATCATCACCAAGACTTTCAACAAACCATCTTATTTCAAAATCTTCCTTTATTATTTCGTTGAAATACTTTATAGTTGTATCCCTATCCATATTATCCATATAAGGAACAACTATTTCTTTAGCTCTGTATTTTAATTTTATGTCATCACCATATTTTTTATTATTATTTATAAAATCTACTTCTATAAGATTTCCTATTTCATTATTAAAGTAATTGATTACAGATTCGTCTTCTTCTCTCCAATCAATCCAAATTAAATCATTACTTTCCCAAATGTCATCAATATTATCTGGATATAATAAAAATTTTCTTACGCTTTCATATTTATTATTCATAAAACCTTATCCT
Organism: uncultured Anaerococcus sp.; assembly: GCF_963510915.1. GTDB lineage: Bacteria > Bacillota > Clostridia > Tissierellales > Peptoniphilaceae > Anaerococcus. The sequence continues at coordinate 1,014 of NZ_CAUPHG010000140.1, forward strand.
CAACAAATTCAAGTTAGCAAGTACACATTATATCAATAAGAACTTCACGAATGTCCATTATTGGCTATTTAATTTGGTTGTCAAGCTCAATACCCTGTTCCGCTAAACCAAAAACTAACTCCTTAAAACTTTCTGCAATAATTTCTAAATCATCAACCGATGTCACATATGCATCATGTGGCAAAACAACAATTTTGTCTGTTTCCTTTAAAATACAAACTAAACTTCCATCACCTAAACCGCCAATAGGAAAAACAGTATTATTTGATATGTTGCTTTCTTCGTCGTCGGTATAGTTTGCAATAAAAGCAGGGTATTCACAACCTAATTCCTCTAAAGTGAAAATCCATGGATCAACAAAATGGCAACCACCAAATTCCTTGAGTAAATACCGATATTCTGACGGAATTGGTTCGAATTTGTTTTCAAACTCAAATATGTCTTTTTCGGACTCCGGGTGATATTTTCTGTGCGTGTCAGCCATAACGCTATAAGCTTTTCTTAGTAATTTAATCTCTGCTTTTGCTAATTCCATATGCTTTCTCCAATCGATACGATGAATTATCTTTTGTTCACCTTATCCGCCTATGAAAATCAGCCCAACAAACGGGAATTGATTATCCTTTTCCGCAATCTCCTTTCCCAATATTGCCCTCAACATTATGATAAAATATCCGGCACTTTTCCTGCGTATATGCTTGCACAATTCCATTCAACTACTAAAAATCCATATTCTTTAATAAAATCTTCAAATTCCTTTTTATCCCATTCTTGATACATCTTAAATCCTAAAATAGACACCAACCTTTTTACAAGTTTTCTTTGTTTTCCCTCCTTCCATAGAAAAGTGGGGGCGAACAAAGTCCCATTAGGTTTTAACACACTATATATTTCTTTCATCGCCTCATCCGGTTTAGGCATAATATGAAGTGCATTAGCAATTAACACACAATCAAATTTTTCATGCGAATAGGATAATGCTACTGCATCCACATGAAACGAGTGAACACTAAGTATGTCAAGTAGCTACGTTCGTATGTAGGAACATATCCATGAACTTTTTAACGATAGCTTAAGGTTATCGTTAAAAGGTATTACCTCGACAAACTGGAACTTAGTAGTCAACCTATTATATCAATAAATATTTTTCGATAAGTTCTATCAAAACATTCGCATTTATTATTTCATCATTTAACAAATCATCATATTCATTTTCCAATTCTTCTTGCTGTTCCACAATATAATCTAAATGTTCTTTAGCAAGAATATAATTCTGATTCACAAAATAATATTCGCCTAAAAAGCAATGAGCTTGAACATTTGAAACTTTATCATCGTTCAATTCAATAACCTTTTTCATACTACAAAAAGCACCCTCTATATCACCTTTTTTCATTTGCATAGATGCTTTATTTACATATAGTTCAGCTTTCATTTTTTATTTCCTCCTACAACTTCAAATTTACGTATCCACATAAATTTATATTTTGTACCATTTCAATATTATACAATTATTACTTATTCGTTTTTCTTATAGTAACTGGGATAAAGAGGGTGTTCAAATACACCATCATCAATCATTTTCTCAATCTTCGATGGCAAATCAACTTTATATACTTTTTCATAAATAGCTGTGCTTAAACATTCAAATCCTCCTCCCGAAGAAATATCACCTAAAAAATTTTGAATTGCTTCTATATCGGGATAATGATCAGGATTATGTAGATAACGCATATACTCCTCTAAAACTCGTCTAATGTATAGAAAGTCTTTCAGGCTTATTGTTACTTTTTCCTTATCAGAAATATTATTTAACCCATATTCAATTATGTCTTTTATATCTGCATATTTTCTCATATCTGAATTCGATACCTCTTTTCTCCAAATAAACCGAGAGTTTCATCAAATTTCTAATGAAATTATCTCCATAAATTTTGATTTCTCTTTGCTTAAAAATAAATACCATTATATAATTCCATAAACTCTTTAGCAAACTTTGCGATAAGTTCATGATCAAGTGTAGTAGCTAAGATTTCTTCACTATCATTAGCTGTTGATGTCCAAGATTCGCTGTTACAGAAACGCTATCGCATAAAGCATTCGTAATTAAGGACTTCCGTCTATTCCCTTGTCATTAATACAACCGTCTCCATGTCTTTATTCAAATGAGGACGAATGTATTCGCAAACTTTATCATATACTCCTTTGTCTTTTTTCATGAAAGGAGCA
>NZ_CAUPHG010000141.1:0-3209 GCF_963510915.1 uncultured Anaerococcus sp.
CTTTATCGGGAATGATTTTTAATCTAGGGTTGCGTTAAGAAAACTGATTGTTTGAGCGTTAGCGAGTTATCAGTTTTTAGCAACCCGTTGATTAAAGAATCTGTGGGGATATACGTAAACTATTACGAAGATGTTCCCCCTACTAAAGTGGTTTGCCGTAGGCAAACTTCTGATTTCGCACTCCGCTAAGGAGCAGTTGGGGGTGTAGCGTAAGGGGGTCTTAGGGGGAACCAGTGAGGGGGCATCTGCCGCCCCCTTGGGTTCCCCCTATGAACGAAGAGGTCATGTCAATGACCCAAATTTTCTTTATTTACAAAATAATTTTTATACAAAAAATAGTTTTGAAAAACTTTTTCTAAAAGTTTTCCTTCATCTTCTTGATTTGGTCTCTTAATCTTGCTGCTCTTTCAAAGTCTAGTTCTTCAGCTGCCTTATACATTTCGCTTTCCATGTTTATTAGGATGGTGGCTATGTCTTCTCTTTTGAATTCTTCGATTTCTTCTTCTTCGGCTTTTTTGGTGATTTGAATTATTTCGCCTATGTTTTTCTTGATTGTGGTTGGAGTTATTCCGTGTTTTTTGTTGAAGTCTTCTTGGATTTTTCTCCTACGTTCAGTTTCGTCGATGGCCCTTTGCATAGATCCTGTGATGGTATCTCCATACATAATTACATGACCTTCGGAATTTCTTGCTGCACGACCAATTGTCTGGATTAGAGATGTTTCACTTCTCAGGAAGCCTTCCTTATCTGCATCTAGGATTGTAATTAAGGATACTTCTGGTATATCAAGCCCTTCTCTTAGGAGGTTAATTCCAACTAGGATATCAAATTTTCCTAGCCTTAAATCTCTTATAATTTCAGATCTTTCTATGGTTTTGATGTCGGAGTGAAGATATCTTACCTTGATATTTTGTTCCATCAAATAGTCTGTCAAATCTTCTGCCATTTTTTTGGTAAGGGTTGTTACTAGGACCCTTTCGCCCTTGTCAATGGTTTTGTGGACTTCTTCTATGAGGTCATCTATCTGATTTTCTGTTGGCCTTACTTCCACAAGTGGGTCTAAAAGTCCGGTTGGTCTTATGATTTGCTCGACTAATTCACCATGGGTTTTCTTCATTTCATAAGGGCCCGGTGTTGCCGATACATAAACTGTTTGGTTGATTAATTTCTCAAATTCATCGAATTTTAAAGGCCTATTGTCAAGGGCAGAGGGAAGTCTAAAGCCAAAGTCTACCAAGTTTTGCTTTCTAGACCTATCGCCTTCGTACATGCCGCCAACTTGGGGAATAGATACGTGAGATTCGTCAACCATGAGGACAAAGTCTTTTGGGAAATAATCTATAAGTGTATATGGTCTTGAACCCCTTGGTCTTTGGGAAAGGTGGGCAGAATAATTTTCAATACCAGAACAGAAGCCAATTTCCTTTAGCATCTCAATGTCATACTTGGTTCGCTGTTCAATTCTCTGTGCCTCTAGGAGTTTGCCCTCGCTTTCAAATTCCTTTATTCTTTCATCCAGCTCTTTTTCTATGGTTATTATTGCTTTTTCAGTCTTTTCGCTGGTTGTGGCATAGTGGCTGGCTGGGTAAATGTAGGCGTGGGAAATTTTTGAAATGACCTTGCCTGTTAGGGGATCAAATTCTGAAATATCGTCGATTTCGTCGCCAAAAAATTCAAGCCTAATGGCCTTTTGGTCAAAACCTGCAGGATAAATATCCAATACATCTCCCCTAGCCCTAAAGGTTCCCCTTTCAAATTCCACGTCATTTCTCATATATTGGACGTCGATTAGCTTTTTCATAACCTCTTCCGGGCTAATTTCCTGTCCAGGACGGAGGGATACGACTAGCTTTTTGTATTCAATAGGGTCTCCCAAGCCGTAAATACAAGACACGCTGGCAACGATAATTACGTCCCTTCTTTCAAAAAGGGCCATGGTTGCAGAGTGGCGCATCTTGTCGATTTCATCATTTATTGATGAGTCCTTGGCTATGTAGGTGTCAGTTGCTGCCACATAGGCCTCTGGCTGGTAGTAGTCGTAGTAGGAAACAAAGTATTCCACAGCATTGTCTGGAAAAAATTCCTTAAATTCCGTAAAAAGTTGGTAGGCAAGGGTCTTGTTGTGGGCAAGAACCAAGGTTGGCCTTTGGACATTTTGGATAATATTTGCCATTGTAAAGGTCTTGCCAGAGCCTGTAACTCCCCTTAAGATTTGATGCTTTTTGCCAGCAAGAATCCCCTCACTTAATTTTTTAATCGCCTCTGGCTGATCACCCTTTGGCGCATAGTCTGATTGTAACTTAAATTCCATCTTATCTCTCAATCTATATCTAAAAGCATTCGCTAATTTTCATCATTTATACCCTAGTATTATACTAGAAATCAGCCACTTTTCTATAAGCAAAGCGGGCAGAGGACTCAGTCGGAGTTTACTTTTATAAATTTTCTTATATAGTAATAGTGTGCTAGGGGTGCTAACCAAGAGTTGGCTGAGATCATACCCTTAACCTGAATCCAGGTAATGCTGGCGGAGGTAAGTTACAAAATCCTCCCAGCAAAGTGCAAAGGAGGAATTTTTTTATGAATAATAGTAAATGGTCAACAAAAATGATAGCTGAAGGCGGTGTAATGCTTGCCCTCGCCTTTATCCTAGGCCGTATAAAACTTTTTGAATTACCTCAAGGTGGTTCTGTAACTGCAGGCCAGATGATTCCATTAATCATCTTTGCCATCAGACACGGAGCAGGCCCTGGTATAGTTGTAGGCGCTGTTTATGGTGTTCTTGATATGATGTTTGGTGGATCAATCTACCACCCAGTCCAAGCCATCCTAGACTACCCACTAGCCTACGCTTCACTCGGTCTTGTAGGATTTTTCTCAAAGAATTTTGCATCAAACCACGAAATCGCACCTGTTATTAAGGGAACTTTCTTAGGCGTATTCGCAAGATTCGTCTGCCACGTCCTAACAGGGGTAATCTTCTTCGGCTCTTACGCCCCAGAAGGTCAAAATGTTTGGTTATATTCCATTGCTTATAATGGTACATTCCTAGGAGTAGAATTTATAATTACAATTATAATCATCTTCCTACTAAAGAATTTAATAACCAAAGACTTAGCAAGATTATAATGAGTATAGAAAAACAGGAGTTTTTATGACCTGAACCCCAAAATCCGGAATACGGATGGAGGGGTTTTTGTATGCCAAAA
>NZ_CAUPHG010000142.1:0-3181 GCF_963510915.1 uncultured Anaerococcus sp.
TTGCTAATTCTTCTAAATCTGATTTTGATATTTTTCTAATTTCCAAATTTCTCTCCTCTTGTTTTTGCTTGAATTTATCTGGTCCTAAATTAATATCTTATATTAGTTGCACTTTTTTGAAGAGTTTTTCTCGTACTTCTTCTGCATCACAACTTTTTTCACACCTTTCAAATTTTATTTTATAATCCCAGTAAAATCACTAGCCAAGCTTCTACTATGGATACAATTGGAATTATCAAAAATGGCATTAAGATAAAATGTTCTTTAATAGCCAAATGCTTCATCCAATTTCCGAATTTGTAATCCTCATGCCCTTCTGTGCCTGGTATTACTATCTTATTCTTGTACTTTCCCTGGAACAAAAGCAAATCCAATAGAAGGAAATCTCCAAAGTTTAATATTATCCACTGAATATAGCTCATCCAGAAAAGATCTCTAAGTCCTCTTATTCCCGTATGTAAAAGAGAGGTCACTCCATATATAAATACGATTCCTGAAATTATAAATGTAAGTATTAAATTTATTCTTTTCTCATCTTTTGTCATCTTTTCTGGAGCTGAATTTTGTATTTCTTTTGGATAGGAATCGAAGAAAAATCTCGGGTTAATAAGTACAAAAGCTGCTACTGCACCATTAAAGATAGCAGCCATTGCAATTCCATCTAATATTGCTCTTGTTATATCCATAATATTCTCCTTATTTATTTTCCAAAAAGTTTTTTAGTTTCTCGGCGTATTCTTGGGGATGTTCGTTGAGAAATTGTCCGTGGCCCATTCCTTCAAATACTTCTGTTTCCATTTGTGGAAGATACTCCCTTAATATCTTTTCACTTTTTTCAGGGATTGGCTCTTCGCTCCCGCTCCAAAACATTACTGGATTTGAAAATTTACTTAAATTTTTTGGAGGCTTATAATGATAGATAAACTTGCAGGCATTTTTAATAGTATTTTTCGAAATTTGCGGATAGGCCATTTCTATTACACTTAAATTATCCTTGCCCATAAGCTTATCTAATAAAAATTTAAGTATGGGCTTTTTATTTTTGATCCCACTTGTCCCAATGATAAAAGCACAGGTAAATGGCACTGCCATCAAGCCCAACTAGGCAGTAATCGCCGCATCTAAAAGGACTTTCGAAGCAGAAATTTTTACTCTTCCAATGAGTTCAACAGCTATGGTTGCTCCCATGGAAAAACCACATAGTCCATAGACGCTTCCACCCATTTCATTTAATATGTAGCTTTCTACTGAATCTATGCTTTCTTTCATTGAAGTTAAATCTTTGGGATTGGTCCCATAGTGTACGTCCAATTCTCAGAAAATTACAAAATAATCTTTTAAATAAGACAGAAGAGCTTTGAAGCATAGGTCGGTAGTCGATGCAAGTCCATGAATAAATAATATTTACTTGTTATTTATATTTCCAAATGTTATAAAGTTCATTTTCCCCTCTTTTAAACTTTTCTTATATCTTTGTAATATTAAGACTTTAATAATTCAATAATTTCATCCTGGGCCTGTCTACCCTCTCTAAAAAATCTTAAAAGTGGATAACAGTGGCACATCCCTTTTCCCACAATGATTTTATATGGAGCCTTGTATTTTTCCATTGCCTTTTTAAATTCGTCCGCAAATGCGTAGAGACATTCATTTCCTCCATAATAAAAGTAAGTTTTTGGAAAGTCTGAAAAATCTCCCTTTGTTCCGTCTAACATATATTCAGGCAAGGCTTCATCCCCTTTTACGATTTCCCTTGCAGTTTTAAAATAGCTAGGTTCAATCATTATGTCTTTATGATTAAGAGCATTCATTTTTTCCCATATTTCTTTATTTTCATCAAGGCTTGCATCTGGAAGTCCACCAGGAGATACTGAAATTATTTTCCCAGCCATTGGTAAAGGTCTGCCCAATGCGTTATTATGCAAAAAAATTCCAAGAGCTAAACCAGCGCCTGATGAAAATCCAAGGACACTTATGTTTTCTGCCTTATAAGTTTGGGTCATTAGCCTATAGGTTTCAAAACAAACTTCATAGTTCTTATCTATCTTTACATCTTCCGAGCAGAGGGGATAAAATAAAAACCAAAGGTCTTTTCCGGTTTTTTCCATTATTCTTTCAGCCAAGCTAAAATCCAATTTGTCCGGTCCCGTAATCATTCCTCCGCCAAAGAAATATAGGACTGTTCCTTCTGCAGGGCTCTTATTTTTTTGATATGAAAGGAGCCTATAACCCATTACGTCTTTTACAAGGAGATAGTAATTTTTTCTCTCAGCTCTCTTCCTTGCCTTGTCTAAATCAAATACCGCCTTTGCATTTTCTCTCTTTGCATACTCAAGCATCTCTTCTTTGTTCTTTAAAAACATTTTTTTAACACCGGCAAGTCTTACTATTGTCGATGCAATTTTATATGTAACGCTCATTTCACACCTCCCATTGATACTCAATTAATCACAATTTTACAAGTTTTTACCAATACTTATTTTTGTAACTCAACTTCATTCTCTATCGCCTGTAATAAAATAATCACAACAATCTGCTCCATTTGCTATAGTATCTTTTCTATATAAAACTCCATGTTGAAGGCTTATCATGACATCGTCAAGTTCACAGAATAGGGGCATTAATTCATCTACCCCGAGCTTCTTTGTATATGCACAAATGGGACAACGTGTAATCCTATAATAACAAGCACCCTCATAAGGTTGGCCCTCAAAATCAACTTTAAAGGATGTGGGATAGAGCTTTTCTTTTTCCTCTGTATACCACTTGTAATACTTAAGAATATTTTTCTTATTGGCCTCTTTTCCTATCTTAGTATTGAGATTGATCAAGGAAAAAAACCATTTGAAAGTATAAAGAGAGCGACGCATCATTTCCTGGACGGTCTCCGGCGGAATTTTTTTCTCACTTGCTATATATGGAGCAACAAAGACTAGGGCGAACATCTCATTGTATGCCATGGGATTATCCTCGCCGATATCGTCCATATTTTTTACAAGTTCTCGATAAACTTTTTTGCTCTTTTTAATAATTTCTGAAGCATATGCTTTATTATATTTTTCTATAAGAACTTTCTTCATTGGACCTTTAAATAATAAGAAATAAAAACCCTTGTATTTCATCTTACATACCCCATCAATTTTCTAAAATTTTTTATTTTAATTTAAATACAAGTTTATTT
>NZ_CAUPHG010000143.1:0-3112 GCF_963510915.1 uncultured Anaerococcus sp.
ATGATATGCCGCGTGGTTTTAGTCCTATATGAAATTACATAACTCTCAAACTTACTCGTGATTATCGGTAGAGTGATTGGCGTTTTAGTCCTATATGAAATTACATAACTCTCAAACAGTAAGCTGAGATTCCGTCCGTTTGGACTTGTTTTAGTCCTATATGAAATTACATAACTCTCAAACGATTGCTGTCGATTAGATGTTGTGTATAAGTTTTAGTCCTATATGAAATTACATAACTCTCAAACAGGAGGTGTAATTTGAACAAAGAAACAGCAGTTTTAGTCCTATATGAAATTACATAACTCTCAAACATGGAACCTGAAGAACCAAAAGCAATTGCAAGTTTTAGTCCTATATGAAATTACATAACTCTCAAACTTTGAGTTGGTTGTGTTGCGTTCTCTTAACGTTTTAGTCCTATATGAAATTACATAACTCTCAAACAGCAACTTCATAATGCTTTACGCCTATTTCGTTTTAGTCCTATATGAAATTACATAACTCTCAAACCTCAAATTCGAGATTTAAGAATTAATAGCTTGACGATAGCTAAATTTCACAAAAGTCATTATCAATAATTCTCAAATTTTCATCTGAATCGACTCTTCTTGAGATATTATTTTGTAGGGCTAAAACCTTAATCTCATTATAACATAAGTATTTTTTCAGTTCATTCAATTCCTCAACACTTAAAAAACTATCTAAATTGACAAAAACAAATAACTTTATGCCTAGTAATCTAGAGGACACTTCCATGTACTCAATTAATCTCTCAACTAAGGATGAATGATCATAATCAAATTCTACCGAACATGCTTTAAATAAATTCTGATAATTTACATCTCCCATCGTCAATGAGAATCTTGACCGGTAGATTAAATCATCCATTATTTTGATAACCACACTCTCCATCTCAACTTTTTTAGGGTACATTTCTTCAGAATTTATATCTTCTTCTAATTCCGAATAGAGTTTTTTTAATATATTTGATGCATTTGCTTCTAGGTTAAATAAATCAAAAATAATATTGGTAATTTTTGATAAGTTTAACTTTTCAAATTTTTCAATAAGCTCAAAATCATCATTCTGTCGATTCAAGGATGCTATAAATCCTCTTACAAATTTTGAAAAATATTTTGTATCTTCAATTACAAGTGTATTTAATTTTTTTGAATGTATTTCAAATGAATTCTCTAAATATTCTGTAACGAGAGTTATAATATGATCAACCTCCGATCATCTGTGATGTATTCCTCGTCTACCGTTCCGACCAATATTTCCATCCTCGAAAATTGTTTTTCAGTAATAATAAACATCTGCACAAGTCCCTTCGGTGGCTTGTTAGCCCGGACTTTATTAGCAATTAAACGTGCAACACTTTGGTTCACAGCAATCTTTACATACACTGACTCTTGCATCATCATAAATCCGTTTTTCAATAAAAACTTTCTGAAATCTCGGTAACTTTTTCTATCTATTTCATCTTCTGTTGGAAGATCAAACATCACTATCAGTCTCATATATCTATAACTCATAGCTTGGAAACCTCAACAGAGACACATCTCTATTGTTTAACGCATCAAATACAGGTCGGGTATAGATATCTAGTGCTTGATTAATACGGGTAGATTTATTATCAATCCTTACATAATTATTTAGTATGTCTATTAATTCAAATTTTTGCTCTTTATCGAATGGCTCATCCATATGATTATAGACATAACTATCTACATATATTCTCCATGGCTCAATTAAATCACTCGAAAGATTAAATTGATTGAACATATTATCATGAAATATCCCAATTTGTGTGATATAACCATTAGACACTACTTGTCGATTGATGGATGATAATAGGATGGAGTAGCCATAATTTAGAGCGGCATTTGTGTTACAATCATCACTTCGTGAAAAAGACTTTCGCGGCATGTCCCTCACGATTCGTCTGATCATTAAATCCTACTTCTGTAATATAATTTTCAAGCATTTTATATTCATTTTTCTTATTATTTTTTAGTAAAAACATTTGATTTTTTATTTTCTTCTTTACAATAAGTCGCCAGACCTCACCTTTTATATATTCATCCCATTTCATTTGCATACGAATTTTTTCACTAGTGTTGTATGACGAATAAAATGGAGCTACTTCAGCGGACGGATTTCTTTTCTCATCACAAAATATTAATTTTATCTTGTTTTTGACAATCTCATTTAACAAAGCAAATGTTATTGAGGCCTCTGTTGTATTTACGATGATATGAGATATATCTTTCAGATAGATTTTGCGAACCTTGTTGCCATCTTGCCTTACGACAAGATGGCTTAGTTTCAATTCAAGTTTCGCACGATTATCAATAACTACTACTCTCCAGGTCATAAGTTAATCAAATCCACTTCATTTTCAAAGAGGCCTGTGATGGATTGGTTTATTATTTTAAATTCATCATAATTGTTGATATTATTCGATTTCCCACTAATTCGACCATACGTACCACTTAAATTTATCATTTTTAAATCTTGTCTAGATCCAGATGAACTTATTGCTTTTACCAATTTTAATATTACTTCACATTTTTCCTGATAATTCAACTTTTCAAACTTAGCCTTTGCGCTATCTACCTTTTTCGAAATCTCTAAGAAAGAATTGCTATAAATAGATGTTTGGAGCTTATCAATAATACATTCAAAGGTATTATCAACCAATTCTTCTGTTAAACCATTAATTCTATCGAGTGTTCGATACTGATTTAAACTTGATTTATCTATCTGTTTTATTGCCCATTCACTCTTTTTCGGTAAAATTAATTGAACGGCACTACTTAATTCAATATGCTTATTTGTTCCACCAGTTATAAAGTAATAAAAACCATTTATTTTGAGTAATGATTTCATTTTTACAATAGGGTATATAATATTAAAATCATCAATATTAAACCTATCTTTAAAATACTCCTTCAAGTAAATATCTGCCTTTTCAGGATTACTTTGTTGCTTTAAATAAATTTCTTTTTCTATTGGCAAAATTTTTCTTTCTGTTTTCTTTTTACCTGGAATGTCAACAACGATAAAATGAGCCTTATTTACATTTGTATAACCACCGTATTTTTCA
>NZ_CAUPHG010000144.1:0-3109 GCF_963510915.1 uncultured Anaerococcus sp.
ATAATATTCATCAAGTTGAGGAAGGGCGTAGTTTATTACCATATCAACATCATCTACATCTAGACCACGAGCCGCAATATCTGTTGCGATTAAAATATCGATAGTGTTATTTCTAAATTTTTTCATAACTTGATCTCTTTGAGTCTGCTTTAAATCGCCGTGAAGGCCATCTACTAGGTAAGATTTTTTGCTAAGAGATTCTACGAGTTTGTCAACTTTTCTTTTGGTATTGCAGAAAATAATGGCAAGCCTAGGCTTGTTGATTTCTAAAAGTCTGGTTAGGGTCTCTTCCTTATCTGCTTCCTTTAATTTTATATAGTGTTGGTCAATTTTATTTACAGTTAATTCTTGTGCCTTTATTTTGATTGTAAGAGGATTATCCTGATAAATTTTAGAAAATTCTGAAATTTCCTTGCCCATAGTTGCTGAGAAAAAGCAGGTTTGCCTGTCTTCGTTAGTAGCATCTAAGATAAATTTCATATCATCCCTAAAGCCCATATCAAACATCTCATCTGCTTCGTCAAGGACTACGATTTTGAGATTATCAAATTTCAAGACCTTCCTTCTCATAAGATCCATTAGTCTACCCGGCGTACCTACAACTATTTCTACACCTTTTTTAAGTGTTTTTATTTGCTTTACAATCTGTGTCCCGCCGTAGACAGATAAGATTTTAAGGCCTTTTTTATACTTAGCTAGATTTTTTATCTCTCCTGCAACCTGCATACATAGTTCTCTAGTTGGGCAGAGGATTAAGGCTTGAGTTGTGCCATTCGTATGTGTTTTTTCTAATATTGGTATTGCAAAAGCTGCAGTTTTGCCAGTGCCTGTTTGGGCTTGACCTATCACATCTTTTCCTTCTAGGAGGGGAGGAATGGTTTCTTCTTGGATTGGCGATGGGGATATAAAACCCATATCTGCGATTGCTTTTAATGTTTCTTCTGATATATTTAATTCTTTAAATTCCACTATAATTTCCTTTTCACTTTCAATAAAAAAAGCAGCCGTCATTAGACAACTGCCAAATACTTATAACATTATACTACAAATATTGATAATAGCACATAAGATCTATAAAGTTTATTTGAAATTTAATGATTTCACTTAAATTTTATAGGATTTGAATAAACGATTATTTCTTCACCATCGATATTTATAGTTTTAACTGTATTTCTGATTTTTGTGTTTTTGCTATTTAAAAGAGCTTCTTTTAAATCAAGGACTGGTTCAATGCAACAATCAGCTTCGTCAAAAATATTTACCCATTCATCCCTGATTTTTTCCATAAATATATCTCTTAGAGCTTCTTTCTTTTCCTTAAAATCTGGGCAGACACAACCAGCTTCTATCCATTCTTCTTTGCCAATAATCTTACAAAATTTCTCGAAAAATTTTGGCTCAAGAGCTCCGAAGCTTATGTATTTATTATCTTTTGTCTGGTAAAAATCATAGAGTGACCCACCATTTAGGGAGTTTTCTTCTCTGTTAGGATTTATACCAGTCATCACAAGCCCAGCTCCGGCCATAGTGTTGTATGGTATGACGCTATCTAGGATTGAAACATCGATGTAAGAGCCGTTTCCTGTAGCATTTCTCTTATTTAGGGCGGCAAGGATACCTATAATTGCATTTTGTGCAGCAGCCATATCAGCCACCTGCATACCATAAAGAACTGGACCTCCTTCTTTCCTTCCAGAGTGTCCCATAATTCCAGATAAGGCAAGAAAATTTATATCATGACCTGCCTTATCTTTGTATGGACCATCTTGGCCGTAGCCAGTAAGACTTAGGTAGATTATATCATTTTGAATTTCTCTTATGTCCTCGTAGGCGAGATTAAATTTAGCCATAACTCCTGGCCTAAATTGCTCAATTATACAATTATAGCCCTCTTCTTTGATTAACCTAATAATTTCTTTCTTGCCGGCATCATCTTTTAGGTTTAAGAAAATTTCTCTTTTTTTATTGTTCAACCAAGCCCTGTTTGCTGAAAGACCACTATTAGTTTTTGGATCAGAATCTAGGACCAAGTCTTTTCTGCCAGGGGCAGAAATTTTTAAAACCTCAGCTCCCATTTCTGCAAGCATCCAAGTCGCATAAGGTCCTGGAAGTAGGGTGGTAAAATCGAGTATCTTTAAATCTGCTAATAAATTCATAATATCCTCTTTTCTTTATATTAATAATTTACCCTTTAGTTTCATATTTAAAATCTGGTAAAATATTATTATGAGATTTTCTCATTTTTTGGAGGATTTATGGAGTACATTGTAATTTTAATGTTCTTAGCCTTTGTTATTTATAACCTAAGAGAAAGTAAGGGAAAGAAGATCAGAATAGATATTAGACCTATTTATAAAATTATATTGGTCCTAGCTGGTATTTTATATTTAGCCCTAGCTTATAAAATAGGAGGGGGAATAGAGTCTGGTATTGCAGCAATTTTTGCTCTGTTTTACCTTTGGACAATAATTTATTGCCAAGGGATTGGTCAAGATGGATTTTATGTATTACTTGGGAAATCAACCATTAGGAAAATTGAATTTTCTAATATAAGAGATATAAAGATAGATAAGGAAAATTATAAGCTTGAATTTTACTCAGAGTCAACAATTTACAAGCAAAAATATAAGAATGAAGATTTTTCAAAAGTTCTTGAAATTATAGGAAAATTTAAATGAAAAATCGCCCCAGTTGGAGCGATTTTTTTAGTAGGTAAAAATACCTGTTGATATTAAAAATAGGATAAACATGATGACTGGCAAGCAGTACTTGGTCATTATGATGTAAAGACCTTTTCTGGTAAATTTCTTGCCGCCATATTCAACTTCATCAATAACCCATTCTGGCTTCATTACCCAACCAATAAAGATTGATGATAGGAAGGCGATTAGAGGCATCATGAAACTATTTGAAATATAGTCCATTATGTCAAGAAGCTGACCTGTTGATCCGTTTGGTAGGGAAACTTCTACATAAAATTTGCTATAGCCAAGGGCAATTATAGCTGTGGCTATTAGATAAACAACAGAAAGTACAAGAGTGGTTGACTTTCTTTTTGTATTTAAGATTTCTGTTGTGTTTGCAACGATTGACTCAAGCACTGATATGC
>NZ_CAUPHG010000145.1:0-3055 GCF_963510915.1 uncultured Anaerococcus sp.
GAACTTATCTTACGACTTAGTCAAAGAAGAAGGACCTGAGCATGATAAGACTTTTACCATGGAAGTAAGGCTTGGAAATAGAATATTGGCTCAAGGTCAAGGCAAAAATAAGAAAACAGCTGAGCAAATGGCCGCTAAGTTAGCCTGTGAGAATATCCAAAATGACTAGGCAAATTATTCCGATTTTTATTCCCTTTTTGGGTTGCCCTCATGATTGTGCCTTTTGTAACCAAGTAAAGATTACAAATTATAAAGACAAAGCAGATGATGATTCTATAAGAAAGCAAATAGAAGATTATTTATCATTTTTTAAGGACAAAGAAACTCGAAAAGAAATTGCCTTTTACGGTGGATCTTTTACAGGTCTTCCCTATGAGACCATGGTTTCTTATTTAGAAATTGCTGGTGACTATAAAAAGAAGGGCATTATTGATAGAATCAGACTCTCAACAAGACCTGATTATATAAATAATTCCATTCTAGATACTTTAAAAGCTTATGAGGTTGATACAATAGAACTAGGAATCCAGTCCTTTGATGATGAAGTCCTTGCTGCAAATGAGAGGGGCCATACTGCTCTTGATTCTAAAAGAGCAAGCAAACTCATTAAAGAATATGGTTTTACTCTTGGCCATCAAATTATGCCAGGTTTGTACAAAGATAGGAGGGAAAAGATTATTGCAACGGCCCTCGAATCTGCAAGAATAAAACCAGATATAGCAAGGATTTATCCAACCCTAGTTATTAAAGATACTAAGCTAGAAAAACTTTACAATGCTGGTCTTTATGAACCTTTAAGCCTTGAAGAAGCAGCCCAAATATCAGCAGAAATTCTAATGATTTTTGACTATAAGGATATTAATGTCATTAGGATTGGTCTTCAGCCAACAGAAAATATTAACGAAGGAAGAGACGTGGTTGCTGGTCCCTTTCATCCTGCCATGAGGCAACTTGTAGAATCTTATATTTACAGGTTATATCTTGAAACTATCATAAGAAGGGAAAACCTATCTGGAGATATTATTATCCATGCAAATCCTAAAGATATTTCTTTAATAGCAGGCAATAAAAAATCTAACAAAAAATATTTTTATAATAAGTATAAGATTAAAATGGGCTTTACTGATGATGAAGATATATTCATAGAAAATGATAGTAAGAAAATAGACTTGGATTTAAAAGAGTTTATGAGAGCTTATGTAGAAAAAAAGTACGGTGGTGATTTATATTAGACTAGAAAGTATAGAGCTTAAAGGTTTTAAGTCCTTTGCTGAAAAGACAACAATAAAATTTGATAGTCAGATTACAGCAGTTGTAGGACCAAACGGTTCAGGCAAGTCTAATATTTCTGATGCCGTAAGGTGGGTATTAGGGGAGCAGTCTGTAAAAAGTCTTCGTGGAGCTAATATGAAAGACGTTATATTCACAGGTGCTAAAACTTCTATGAATATAGCTGAGGTTAAGCTTAATTTTTCAAACGAAGATAAGAAACTGGATATTGCCTATGATAAGGTGACTATCACTCGAAGGATTTATAGGTCTGGCGAAAATGAATATAAGATTAATGACAAAAGAGTTAGACTAAAGGATATTAGGGAATTATTTTTTGATACTGGCGTTGGCAAGGAAGGTTATTCCATAATTGGTCAGGGAAGAATTGATGAGATAATTCTTTCTTCTCCAAATGACAGGAGGGCTATATTTGAAGAGGCTTCTGGGATTTCTAAACACAAGTATAGGAGAGATGAAGCAAGCAAAAAATTAGAATCTGTGAATGATGACCTTGAGATAATAGAAAAGGAACTTGAATACAAGAAAAAAGATTATGACCTTTTTAAGTCCTATAAGGAAAATTACCTAAGGCATAAGGACTTAAATTTGGAAATAAATAAAAAATCTTTCTTTTATCTAAAGAATAAGTCTGTGGATCTGATTAGTAGAAGGGATAAGCTTAAATATCAAATTGAGGATTTAGAAGAAAAAATCGGAAGTATTAAAGCTCAAAACCAAGCTGTAAAGGAAAAGCTAAGTCCTTTCAAAAAAGAATATGATTTTGATAAGGAAAGGCTTGATAAGTTTCTAGCAAGTCTGTCTTCCTATGAGAAAAATATAGACAAAGCCAATTCGACTATAAAATTAAACCAGCAAAAACTTGATTATGATAGGAAGGATAAGGCAAGGATTGGGGAAGTTCTAGAGAAACTTAATATAGATTTTGCCAAAGAGAGCAAGGATTTAGATGAAAAACAATCAAGCCTTAAAAAGCTAGAAAATTCTATTTTTAACCTTGAAAGTGACTTGAAACAAAAAAAGGATGATAAGTTAAGGTTAGAAAATGAAATAAAAATTTTGACTGATGAAATTTTTAATGAGAATCTAGCATACGAAGAAGTAAAAGCCAAGATTTTAGATTACCAAGTTTATGAAAAATCTAGGGCAATAATTGACGAGCAAAGAAAAAAAGATATAGAAGAGAAAAGAATTAGGATAGGAAAACTAGATCAAGAAATAGAAAGTTTAAAAGAGGAACTCGAAAAATTAATATCCAAAGAAGAGCTATTGATTAATGATATTTCAAGCATAGAAGATGAGATTAGAAGTCTAGGAGAAGAGATAAATAAAGCAAATTCTGATTTAGATAAAAATATGTCAAGCTTAAATAACTTAAAACTTGATATAAAATCTTTTCTTTCTGATTATAAAATAGAAAAAAATCTTTTGGAAAATAATCAAGGATATTTTTATCCAGTCCAGGATTTTCTCAAAAAGACAAAGATAAATGGTCTAGGTGGATTCTACCTTGATACCCTTGCTAACCTAATTTCTGTAAGGGTTGGCTATGAAGAAATAATAGACAATTTAATTGGTTCTGGTTTACAAAATATTGTAACTAGGACTAAGTAAGATACTCGAGATTTAATAAATTTTGTAAATAGTGAAAAGCTTGGTAGGCTTACCTTTTTGCCTATTGATTCAATAAATTCATTTTTAAAAGAAAAACCAAATGAGCCTGAAGTTATAGCTATGGCATATGAGCTTGTAGGATATGATTCAA
>NZ_CAUPHG010000146.1:0-2918 GCF_963510915.1 uncultured Anaerococcus sp.
ATCAAGGAGTCGGCTTGGGATTTTGAGATTTCTGAAATCTGGGAGGCAAAGACTGGCAAGGAAGCCATAATCCTTGTAGATGGGGATGGTTTTGATGTAAAAAGAGCCATGGTTGACATAGAGGAAGGTTCAAGTTTAGCTAGGCTTTTTGATATAGATGTAAGTAGGAAAGGCTATGATATATCTAGAAAAGACCTCGGACTAAGCGAACGCAAATGCCTAATATGTGGCAAGCCGGCAACTAGCTGTGCTAGGTCAAGAAGACATTCAGTTGAAGAAATGCAGACCTGTATAGAAAAAATCCTAGAAGACTATCTTAGTTAATAGTCATCTAGGATTTATTTTGAATTTTTTTGATAATGGCTTGGGCTCTTTCAGACCTAATAAAGTCGTAGGTTGGTTGGGGGAGTAGGGGTTTTAGGGCATCGAAATTAGCTTCCTTGATGAGTTTTCTCACCTTTGATGCCGATATATCTTCGCCTTTTATCTTTATTCTTTCTACTAAGTCAATCTCAACTCCTGCCTTTGGAAGGGTTTCTATTAGGATTTGATTGTAAATATCAGTTGTTGATCCAGGGACTTCTGTTCCTATATATCTTTTTTTGATGCCAAGATTTTTGGCAATCTTGGTAAAAATTTCTGCATCAAGTCTAGCTTGAGCCTTTATTACATCTGGTTCATTTTTTATAAAGTAGGATGGAAATGTTGCTGATGAAATCAGGTAGTCCTTACATTCTTGGTAGATTATATTATCAAGATGGCTAGTTGACGCTATTATCAGTTCTCTTCTAGTCTTGTAGTCAAAATCAGAAAGGTCATCTGTGACAATAAAAAGGTGGACAAGGTCGTTTTCCTTGGCAGCTTTTTCTACAAGATAGAGGTGGCCCTTGGTAAAGGGATTGGCATTTATGACCATGCCTGCTACATTTTTGTAGGGCTTATCAGCTTTATTTAGGCTATCAAGGTATGAAGCGAAACCATTTTTTTCATTTTCCATAAAACAAAGAACCCCATCAACCCTAGCTATTTCATAAAAACCTAGGCTCTTAAAAAAATGAGCCGAAGCCAACTTGGCATAGAGGTAGAGTTTGTAATAGCCTCTAGAATTTGCTTCAGAAATCAAGTGGCTAATTAGGGTGTTCATTAAAGCCTCGCCCTGTCTTGAGGAATCTACAGCCAGGCTTCTGAGAGTATTTTTAAAAAGGCAGCCAGTTGCAATTACCTCTCCTTTATCAAAAATAGCTGCCAAATAATCTGTATTTTTATCTCTTTTTATGCCTTCATTAGCTAGGAGTCTATCAACCTGGTCAAGAGATTTTTTATCTGTCTTGTAAACTTCCGAAACTATGTAATTATTCATATAATCTCCTTAAATAGTAGATGGTTTTAGTTAGGGTAAAGATATCAGCCACGCCACCGCTACTGATATTGTTTTTTAAGTAATAATCGTTTAAATCTTCCAACTTATTATCGATATTGATCCCTTTAAGATGGGCCTTGTAAAGATTAAGGGCTTGATTTTGGAGAAATTTTAATGTCTTCAAATTTGACCTGGCAAGGGTGGTAGTATCGTCAATCCTTGCAAGCAAGATTAAAGTCAAAATCTCATCAGTCATTTGCTCTTTTTCATAGGCTAGGCTAAGGTCGAAAATTTCTTTGAAACCCGAAAGAGGGAAGGATCTTACGTCTTTGATGCCAAGTTTTTTGTAATGGTTTGGCTTTTGTTGTTTTTTGTAATCATTAACAAGTGGATGGGAAAAGTTTTTTATAAAGATAGGAGCTTCTTCAAAAGACTTGGACTTAAAAAGACCGTAAACTAGGATAAGGATAAGGAAAATAAAGCCCTTATAGGTATTTACTCCGCCAGTTGACTCGTACATTTTCTTTTCAATCTCCCTACCCATCACACGGAGCTGGTCGAAAGTTTCAATCCTACCCCAGTCGCTAGTTTCGATAGCGTCGCAAATAGCACTTGAAGAGGTCAGAAAGTCCTGATAGGTCATATCCTTGTGAGAACCTTGAGATTTATAATTTACACAACCAAAGGAGAGGTCGCGACTAAGCTCATCATCTACTGCAAGCTTAATAGCCTGACTAATATTTTTAATATCCATAACAATTAACACCAAGCTCCTCTGTAAGACTTGAAACTAGCAAAGAAATACTCGCAAAACTAACTTCTATTACTTTAATTATACACAAAGGGGATTTATAAGTAAATCGTTTGGAAGGGTTGTTGTATTTTGAAATACTTGTAAAGAAAAGGAGAGCTTTCGCTAGGCGAGAACTCTCCTTTTCTAAGTTATTTTGTAAATTATCCTTTAAGACCATCAGCCTGTCTTTGCATATTTTCAACGACTATGTCGTGGATATCGCCGAGGCTTGAAGCGTATTCTAGGACTTCCCATGGTTTGTTGGAGTGGAAGTGGATTTTGATTAAATCCTCATCTCCAACTGCAAGAAGGCTATCACCCTCTAGGTTATCTGAAATGTAGTCGAAGATTTCGTCTTCGTCTAGGTCTTTGTCGACTCTTGCTATTAGCATTTGGCAATCGAATTTGAATTCGATTTTTTCGCCTGGTTTAAAATTGTGCATAAGTAGTAACTCCTATTTAAAAATATTTTTTATATAATGTATAATTCAATTATTTGATAAACATTCTCATTTACATTATACCTTAGTTTCTCCTGGTTAGGTTCTTTTTTAGTTCTTCTTCTAGGTTTCTGATTTCGGCTTGAGCTTTTTCTCGGTTTTTGGCACCTTCGATTTGGATATTTCTTACTTCTTCAATTGTTGATATCAAGGCCTCATTGGTGTGTTTTATGGTTTCTACGTCTACTATTCCACGCTCTGTGGCCCTTGCGGTTTCGATTGTGTTTTGTTTTAGGGTGTCGGCGTTTTTCTTTAGTAGGTCATT
>NZ_CAUPHG010000147.1:0-2890 GCF_963510915.1 uncultured Anaerococcus sp.
AAGAAGAGCTTTTAAAAGTAGCTAATGCCAAGAAAGACTACACAGACCTTGCAGATAGGGTGGAAGAATTAAGGTATGAAAAAGAAAAGATACTCCTCAACATTGCAGAAGAGAAAAATGAACAAAGTAGACTAATAGAATTATACTAAACTCAATTTAAGTTTGTATAAGTTTATTTGAATATTTTGGAAGCAGTGGATTGCTAGCGCTCGCTCTAGCCGAAAAGCGCCCCAAGGAAAAAATATTCAAATAGGATTTATTTGTGTCTAGTTTTAATTAGATAATAGTATTAGAAGAGTTTTTAGAAAACCAACAATCAGAAATAGACAGCCATGATGAAGAATTAGTAAGGAAACTTATGGAGAAGATAGTGGTTTATGAAGAAAGGCTGAAAGTAATGTTTAAATCTGGGATTGAAATTATAATAAATAAGTAGGCAGTACTTATATGGGATTGTTGTTCTTCCTTGGAAATTGTATAATACAATTAGTTGAGATTTATGGAGTAGGTGTATGGTTGCACAAGAAGTGATATTTGAATTGATAGACCTTAGGCGGAAAGTTGGGTACTTGGATTAAAAAAAGAAAGGTATAAATCTGATAAAAAAGGAAAGCAAGATTTGCTTCATGATATTATTTTCATGGCTGATAGTAGAGAGGCTTTCATGATAATATGTGTTGTCGAAGAAGATAAGTATAATATGAAAGATGTCAGGAAAGATAAGGGAAGAAGTGATACTCAAAATGTTGTTGATTCTCTAAAGCTTAAAATTATAATAAGCTTGTAATAATTAATTCACTTTATCAGTGTCGATAATATAGTAAAATTGATTAACATAAGGAGGTATTTTATGAAGTATGAAGATATTAGATTAAATGTTTCAAATGATACTATTAGTGATTATAAAGTATTCAAAGGAATAAAATTATATTCTGAAATGTTTAAAGCAGAAGATGGGAAAAAACTCATTAACAAAAGAGTGTTTGTAACTCCAAAAAGAAATTATGTATATTATGAAAGGACAGATATAAATTGGAATTATTGGTCAGATAAAACTAAATATGACTCGAGTTTTGATTTAGGTGATAAAAATCATAATATAATATTTGAAGTAACATCTGAATTGGATGATTTCTCAAAATACTTAGATGAAGAAGTAATCAAAAAAATTATAATGAAAGAAAAAAGAGAAGAGATAGTAGAAGTACTAGATATTTGAGACTGTGTAAAATTCTGTGTATAGAAACCTCCTGATTATGGTTAAGAAAAACTAATCAGGAGGAATTTTTATGCCATAAGAAAGCGATCAGAAATAAAATCTGTAAGATGTTAATTGAAGAATATTAAGAGGAAACAGCACAAAATTTACAAGATGCTCTAAAATACCTTTTTGGTTAATACAATGGAGCATTTGTTGAAGAGTGTGAAAATGCATTAGTTTTAAATAAAATGTTAAAAGAATTTAGAAATAATTGAGAATAAATATATTCCCACATACGAGGCTTCTCTAAAATATTGAATTTTGTCCATACTGACCACTCAAGTCATGTAGGAACTGAAGTATTGATGTCAAGAAAATAAGTTAAGCTGAAATTGCTTCGATTACAATGACAAAAAAGCGCTGGAATGAGTCGGTTCACTAGAATATCCTTGACTTATATGTAGGGCTCGTGGCCGTAATTTCGGTGATATTTTTGATTATTAGAAAGATAAAACAGGCGATGAAAAGATATGAATATTTACCAATTTTCGGCATAGGTCCGGCGTATGTTGTTTCCATTTTATTGCCGACGCTTGCGGTGGTGCTTTTAAGGGATAATCATGTATTTGAATCAGGAAAACTGATAACTCTGCGAATACCGCTAATCGTTATTGGCGTGCTTCTCATCATTTTGTCTGCTTTTATATGGACACAGGCGGTCATCGTATCGAAGCTGGACGAGAATATTAAAAAGAATCATTTGGTAACATCGGGAGTTTATTCCTGGGTCAGGAATCCGGTCTATTCTGCTTTTATGCTTCTATGCACAGGAATAATCCTTGTTGCCGGCAATGCATGGTTCTTTGTTCTTCCTTTTCTTTACTGGCAACTCTTGGCTGTACTCATAAAGCATACAGAGGAAAAATGGTTGAAAGATCGGTATGGTAAGGCCTATAAAGAGTATTGCAGAAACGTCAACCGCTGTTGGCCGTGGTTGCCGAAAAAATCAGAAAAGAACTGGAGAAGAGGATCTGTGGTTTCATGAATTTAGATAAGAAGAGACAGATCTTTTAATTAGATAGTTGTTAGATGAAAAAAAGGCGCAAAATGACTCTAACTTATAAAATAGCAGCAGGCATAGTAAAACTTCTGGGCGTGAAAAAAATATTCAAAAGACCCAAGGAAGATATCTTGGAATATGCTAAAAAACAAAACGAAAAGTCTCTTTTTGATATTGATAAGGCGATAAAACGGGCTAGCAGAAAGAAATATTTTCTCTTTGACAGAAAAGTGATGGGACATCGGGTTTTGACCTATCAAAAAAATGAAAATCCGGCAACAGGAGCGGTACTTTATCTTTTTGGCGGAGGAATGATCACGGGCCCTGACAATTTGGATTTTTCTCTCTCAGAAAGAATAATGGAAAAAACAGGAAAAGACGTCTGGTTTTTATTCTATCCCTTGTGCACGGCAGATAGAAATATAATAGAGACGTATAAAGTTTGCTTTGAGACTTATAAAATGATGACAAAGGCCTATGAGGCGGACAAGATCGGCGTATTGGGATTCTCGTCAGGCGCTGGTTTAGCCCTTGGGCTTTTTTTGCATAATAATGCCTTGGGCACGCCTTTGCCAATGCCTGGCAGGATCATTGCCGTTTCTCCGGGAGGACTTCCAAATAAAAATTGT
>NZ_CAUPHG010000148.1:0-2823 GCF_963510915.1 uncultured Anaerococcus sp.
GACCAGTTGGGGCTGTGTCTATTACTACTATTTCATCTTCTGACTTGTCTACTATATCAGCAAATGCACGAAAAACTGCAATTTCTTGGGTACATGGACTTCTTAAATCTTCTTCGATATAGTCAATGTCTTCCTCACTTGCCCCATCTTCCTTTGCCTTTCCTAGGACTTCCTCTCTATAAGATTCAAGCTCCTTATCTTCATCTATATAGGAAATAGTCAAATTTTCTCTTTCGCTTATTATATATTTTAGATGATCGGCTGGGTCTGTTGTTGCAAGATGAACTTTTTGACCTTTTTTATTAAGGGCTAGGGCAATAGCTGCTGCTATAGTTGTTTTCCCTACTCCTCCCTTACCCATAGTAAGGATAACTTTTTTATTGTTCTTATATAGGTCGTCAACAACATCTTCTAGCCTTGATATTTTGCTAGTGTCTATGGTAACTGAAGACTCCATTTTTTCTTCTATATCATCTGAGAAAAATTTTCTAAGATTTTCGATACTAGATGTGTTGTATGGTTTAAGTGGAAGATAGTAAGTTTGAAGGTCTTTTAGTCCTTCTGGCATTGCTTCCAAGTCTCTTTTTTGCATATTGTGTATAGCTGTTGAAAGATCATCATCATAGGAATCTAGCATACCATTTATTATGTGAATTTGGTTGTCTATGCCAATTTCGTGGAGTTCATTTGATGTCCTTGCCGCTTCCTTTAGGGCTGTTTCTATAGGTCTAGAAACTAGTATAAGGCTAGTTAACTCACTGTCAGCTAGGTTGTCAACAGCTTTTTTATAAATACTTCTTTCTTCATCTAGCCCTGATAGCTGGCCTAGGCAAGATGCTCCATACTTGTTGTTATCTAAAAAGTTTGTCCACGCTGAAGGTAGTTCTAACATTCTTAGTGTATGACCTGTAGGAGCAGTATCAAATATTATATGGTCATATTCATCTGCAAGCTCTTCATCAGCTATAAAGCTTGTGAACTCCTTAAAAGCTGCCACTTCAGTTGTACATGATCCCGAAAGCTGCTCTTCCATGGCTTTTATAACCTCATCCGGAAGCTTTCCTCTTTGGGGTCCAACTACGCTTTCTTTATAGTCTTCTAGGGCTTTCTCTGGTTCAAAGTTAGCTAGCTTTAAATTCTTTACCTTATCTATATCTCTTATTTTATTGTCTAAGTCTGTGTCAAAAATATCCTGTAAGTTTGATGCTGGATCTGTACTAACAAGGATAACTTTTTTACCTTGGTCTGCTAGGTTTATAGCAAGACTTGAAGCTATAGAAGTTTTACCTACACCACCCTTACCTGTAAAGAAAAGATACTTATTTAGCTTAACATTTTCTGGGTTGAATCTTGTATACACATTGACCTCCTATCTTATCTATTTGTTTCCT
The DNA here is from genome assembly GCF_963510915.1 of uncultured Anaerococcus sp. Taxonomy (GTDB): domain Bacteria; phylum Bacillota; class Clostridia; order Tissierellales; family Peptoniphilaceae; genus Anaerococcus. The sequence goes on from NZ_CAUPHG010000148.1 coordinate 1,392, forward strand.
TTATTCTTTTTCATTTTTTGAATTGCTATACCAGACATTATATATTCTTTTGGTATATCTAAAAATTCAACAAATTCATCATTTGTAGGGTATTCTCTTGTTTTGACTACTTCATCGTCAACCATTGTTATAGGAAGTACATCGACTCCTTCTTCATTTAACAGCTTGCTTACTTTATCATTTTCAGCGTAAAGTTGTGGTTCTTCTTTTAGGTTGTGTCTTATTACTTCTACATTGTTTTTGCTTAACCTATTAATCGCTGTGGATACTCTTAATAAGTTCTTGTCTACTGATGGTCCACATACACCTGTTGAGCAACACATTGCTGGATCATAAATTACCATTTTTTTCATACTAACACTCCTTTAGCTTTTACTTTTCTTTACATTTTTTACAAATACAATCTTCTTTATCTTCAGTAATAAAATCTAGGAAGCCTTTAATCTCTCCTATTCTTTCAAGGTTTAGAGTATATCTCATCCATGCCCCATCCCTTCTTGCGTTAACAAGACCTGAATCCGTTAAATTTTTCATGTGATAGCTTAGGGTTGATTGAGAAATACTCAAACCATCCAAAATATCACAGGCACAAATCTCGCCACATGAGAGCATATCAATTATTTTTAGCCTGGTTTCGTCAGACAAAACCTTGAATATAGGCGCAAACTCTGCGTATGATCTTTTCATAATTACCCCTTTCTTTATTTGATATATCGATACACTTCAATGATATCGATAAGTTTCGATTTCATGTTTATTATACACCCCATATCGATACTTGTCAATGTTATTAATAAACTAATTAGGAGTTATTTTTAATATCATCTCAAAGTTTTAGCCCATTAAATCCATTTGATAAAAGTACAGAATAAAAATCGGTGGTAAACCTTACATAGTCACGAATTTTTAAACAATAGGCCCTATATTCTTGTGGAAAACTTCTCCAGATTTTTCTTAATAAGATAAATCAATTGCACAACTTTCATTTAAATAAATCTACAAATTTTGAGTAAAGTTCTTGAAGTGAATTAAACCAAACTACCATGAAAAATGAAAGGATAGAATTTGTGAAATTTATGACTATATATTTAGCCTAACAATAAATTCAGAAAAGGTATCATCATATTTATCATATTTAACATATTATTAAAAATAAGGAATTAAAAATTTATTAAAAAGACTTGACAAGATAAGTTTAAAGGTGTAGACTTATCTTAAGTATTAAGTCTACAATTGTAAACGATAAGGAGGAAAGGAGAATGAGCACAATAGAATTTAATACTTATATCACAGATGCTGAATGGGAGGTCATGCGTGTAGTTTGGGCAAACGACCGAGTAACTAGTAAAAAAGTCATCTCCATATTGCAAGAAAAAACGGACTGGACACAATCCACTATCAAAACGATCTTAGGTCGATTAGTTGAAAAAGG
>NZ_CAUPHG010000149.1:0-2818 GCF_963510915.1 uncultured Anaerococcus sp.
TCTACATATTGGAAGGCTGCAAGGTGCTTGAATTTTTCTATATTATTTCCAACGAGCCTTCCTTCTCCGTGACTAAAGACAAGTTCATGGAGGTCACCAATTTCAAATCCTTGGGTCCATGGAGACTTAGTCGATGCCACTCTTGTGATAGCTGTGTCTGATATGTGCCTAAAACCAACATTTCTAAAGAGACTTAGGTCATCTTCGTTAAGGTCTGTGATCTTTCCATAAGGTAAGAGTCCTGATTTTATAAGGGCTTGGAAGCCGTTACAAATACCTAGGATTAGCTTTTTATCAGCTAGGTGGGCATGGATTGCTTCTTTTACCTTTTCGTTTTTTAGGATATTTACAATAAATTTCGCTGACCCATCTGGCTCATCACCTGCGGAAAATCCACCTGGGAAGGCTATGATGTGGGAAGATTTAATTTCCTTAACAAAAGCATCGATTGATTTTTCAATATCGTCTTCCTTGGTATTGGTAAAGACAACTTGACTTACAACAGCGCCTGCCTCTTCGAAGGCCTTTTGGGTGTCATATTCTGAATTTGTTCCAGGAAATACTGGAATTACAACCTTGACATCGTCAATTTTTTCCTTGTAGTAGATATTTTCAGTTTTTTTGGAAACTAGGTTTTCTACTTTGCCTTTGTCTTTGTTGTAGTAGGTTGGGTAAATTTCCTCTAAGGTTGACATATAGGCTTTTTCAGCATCATCAAGATTTATTTCAATGCCATTTATAGAAATTTCTTGGCTTATTTTTCCGATTTCCTTAAAGTCCAAATCAGCATTTGCTTCTATGACAATTGAGCAAGGATTAAAATCAAGAGCCTTTTCATAGTCGATTGTAAAGCCTAATTTATTACCAAGAGCCATCTTGATTAAAGAAGAAGTGACTGATCCAAAATCTTGGACGTAGGCTGATACAACCTTCTTATCCTTGATATAAGAATTTAATTTTTCAAAATCAGTCATGGCCTTAGCGATGTTTGGATAGGCTTTTTCGTCTTTTTCTATTTCTAGGATATATAATTTGTTACCGACTTTTTTAAGGTCTGGAGTAATTACGTCTTCGATTTTTACAGGTGTGCAAGCAAAGGAAATCAAGGTTTCAACGACATTTAGGTCATTAAAAGATCCTGACATGGAGTCCTTACCACCTATAGAAGGTCTACCGATTTCTCTTTGGGCTATGATTGAACCTAGCATGGCTTGGGTAACCTTGCCCCATTTTCTTGGGTCATCTAGGAGTTTTTCAAAATATTCTTGAAAGGAGAAGTACAAATCTTCCCTATTGCCACCAACAGCATAAACTTTTGCCACAGATTCTAATACTGAGTAAATGCTTGATAGGAATGGAGAATATTTTGAAATTTTTGGTATAAAACCATAGGCCAAGATAGTTGCTGTATCTGGTGTTGAATACAAGGTTGGAATGGCTGCAACAGACGCTTGGACAGGTGTTATTCTTTCCTTGCCTGCAAATGGCATCATCACTGTTTGGGCACCTACTGATGAGTCAAACATTGAAACCATACCCTTTTGGTTAGTGACATTTAAGTCTTTAAGCTCATCTAAAATAGCTTCCTTAGTCACTTCTTTTTTGACAAAAGGATTCTCTCTTATATTATCAACTAGGTCTGCCTTAGCGTGTTTTCTAACACCTGCTGTTGCCAAAAATTCTGCGCTAAAATCTACAATTTTTTCGTCTCCGTAATACATTTCTAGGCGGTTTCTGTCTGTAATATTTGCCACATGTACGTATTCGAGGTTTTCTTTTTCACACTCTTTTACAAAGACCTCGTAGTCTTTTTTATCTATACCAACCGCCATTCTCTCTTGAGATTCAGAAATAGCTATTTCTGTTGGATTAAGTCCTTTATATTTGGTTTTGACCCTGTCGAGAAAGATTTCAATACCTTCTGAAAGCTCCCCTATGGCAACAGATACACCACCTGCACCAAAGTCGTTTGATTTTTTAATAAGTCTTGTGACTTCTGGTTTTCTGAATAATCTTTGGATTTTTCTTTCTTCGACTGGGTTTCCCTTTTGAACTTGGCTTGAAGCTGTAGTAAGTGAAGAGTCATCGTGAACAACAGAAGATCCTGAGGCACCTTGGATGCCATCACGACCGGTCCTTCCTCCAATCATGACAACTATATCGCCAGGGACAAGCTCTTCTCTCTTGTAATCGCCGTCTTTAACAGCTCCTACAACTGCCCCAACTTCCATAGTTTTTGCTACATAGGATGGGTCGTAAATTTCTCTGACAAAGGTTGTTGCAAGGCCGATTTGGTTACCATAAGATGAATTTCCTAAAGCTTTTCCTTTTGAAATTTCAACTTGTGGAAGCTTGTTGGCAAGAGTATCTTCTCTTTTTTCTAGGATGTTACCTGCACCAGATACTCTCATGGCTTGGTAAACATAGGACCTACCAGAAAGTGGGTCCCTGATGGCACCGCCTATACAAGTTGATGCACCACCGAATGGCTCGATTTCTGAAGGGTGGTTGTGGGTTTCGTTTTTAAATTGAATGAGCCACCTTTCCTTCTTGCCCTTGTTTTCTATTTCCGTAAAGAAGGAACAAGCGTTGATTTCCTCAGAAACTTCTATCTTGGTATCGCCCAAAACCTTGGTGTGGTATTTCCCAAAAATTGATGCCATATCCATAAGTCTGATTGGCTTTGTGATGCCAAGTTCTTTTCTTAATTTTAAATAATAATCAAAGGCATCTTGCATTTCCTTCTGGAATAATTCTGAATTTATATTTACTTCATCAAGGCTAGTTTCAAAGGTTGTGTGCCTGCAGTGGTCAGACC
>NZ_CAUPHG010000150.1:0-2792 GCF_963510915.1 uncultured Anaerococcus sp.
TAGGATAAAAATTAATTGTGGCATCTTATTGTCCTCCTCCACTAGCAGTCGCAGCTGCGGCGCCTTCCTCATCGTCTTGGATTTTATTTAGGCAAATAACAAGGGCAATCATGGCTAGGGTGTAGTCCTCATCATAAACTGTAAGGGCGTATTGGTCAGTAAGGGAAATAAATTTCCTGTTAACCTCACCAATCTTTTGCCCATCAAGACTAATTACAAAATTATAGTCCCAAATAGATCCCTTTAGATTAATTGTTCCAAAATCTGTATCTACATCAATTGACTTTCTAAGTAGGGTAAATCTTTGGTTTATAACCATTTCTGACCCGTCTTCAAAGCTTACAAAAAACTTTGGCAAAAGGGATAGGATTTTCTTTTCAATCCTAAAAAGCCTTTGCCTATCAGGTCCATAGACCGCTGCCCTGTAGCCCATAAAGGTGAAATCTTGGTCGAGATAAAAAGAATCCTTGCCGTCTTCGTCCTTTATCCAATACTTATCTGTGATTTTAAATAATTTTTCCTTAAAAATATATCTTTTCATTTTACATTCCTTTATTAATTTCTTACTTACTATATAATATGATTATTGATATTATACTATAAGAAAGGATTTAAAAAATGGAAATTACTACAATTACAGAATATATAAAAAATCTTGTGAACACACCATCACCAACAGGTTTTACTAAGTTTGCTGAAAAATATTTGATGGATGAATTTACAAAATTAGGCTATGCGCCATACCAAAACAATAAGGGCAATGTAATAGTTCCAATCAATGAGATGGAAGGTGATAAGGGACTTTTGCTTTCTGCCCATATTGACACCTTAGGGCTTATGGTTAGGTCAATTAAGGAAAATGGAGCTTTGAGAGTGACTACTCTAGGTGGTTTTCCTCTTAATTATGTAGAATTTGAGAATGTGAAAATCCACACCCGCTCTGGCAAGGAATATACAGGTGTTGTAAGACTTAATAACCCAGCAGTTCATGGGTCAGATGATCCAAGAGAAGCGAAGAGAAATGACGAAACTATGGAAGTTGTAATCGATGCTATCACTCATTCTAAGGAAGAAACTGAAGCTTTTGGCATAGGAAACGGTGATTTTATTTCTCTTGACCCAAGATTTAGGATAGACAATGGCTTTGTGAAGAGTCGCCACCTTGATGATAAGGCGAGTGCAGGTATTTTATTAGCCCTTGCTAAGGAAATCAAGGAGAAAAATATAAAAATCAATCGTCCGCTATACATGATGTTTACCATCTATGAAGAAGTTGGCCACGGGGCTGCATCAGGTCACCCAGCAGGAATTAGGGATATGGTTGCAGTCGATATGGGAGTTGTTCACGATGATTTAACTTGCGATGAATTAAAACTTTCAATTTGTGCTAAAGATTCATCAGGCCCATACAACTACGACCTTACAAATGATCTTGTAGACATCGCCAAAGAATTAAATCTAGATTATGGCTTAGACATTTACCCACACTACGGTTCAGATGCTTCAGCTGCTGTAGCAAGCGACTACGATTATAGGCACGCCCTAGTAGGCTGTGGGGTAGCAGCAAGTCATGGATATGAGAGGACTCATGAAAAAGCAATAAAGTCATTGTTTGACTTACTTGTTATTCTTGTTAGTAGATAAGGAAAGATATGTTCAGAAAAATTAGAAAAGTCAAAAATGAAATTGGACCTGAAAAAATAAAAGAAATTCTAGCAAAAGCACCTAGGGGAGTTCTTGCCCTAAATGGAGATGATGGTTATCCTTACGGTTTCCCTTTGAATTTTGTATATGATGAGGAAAACCAGTCACTTTACTTTCATGGCACCAAGACTGGCTATAAGATTGACTGTATCAAAAAAAAATCCTAAGGCCTGTTTTACTGTAGTGTTAGAAGATGGCCTGGCAGATGATGGTTGGTCAAAAATTACATCATCTGTAATAGCCTACGGACTTGTTGAAGAAATAGACGACCAAGACTTTGCTAGAGAAGCCTTGATAAATCTTGCTAAAAAATATTACCCAAACGTGGACCTAGTCCACGAAAATATGGCGGCAGGCTTTAAGAATACAAAGATCTTAGCGCTCCATATTAGCTATATGACAGGTAAAAAAGTAAATGAAAGATAGGAAATTCTAAAAACCTCCCGCCAAGGGAGGTTTTACTTTGCTTATTTATACATATCAAGTTTTTTCAATAGTTCGTCTATTTCATCGATGATTTGTCCGATGAAGTCGATTGCATTTTCTATTGGTTTGGTGGTTGTCATGTCAACACCAGCAGCTTTTGCCAAATCTATTGGGCCCATGGATCCGCCTAGTTTTAGGACTTCTAGCCACCTTTTTCTGTCTTCGTCTGTGCCGTGGACTATTTTTTCTGAAATGGCTGTACCGATTGTAAGGCCGGCTTGGTAGGTGAAGGAATAAAGTCCCATGTAGTAGTGAGGTTGTCTCATCCAGGTTAGTTCTGCTCCTTCGTTTAATTTAACACTATCACCCCAGAATTTTTCTAGTTTTTCTTTAAAAATAGCGTTGAAATCTGCAGCTGATAGGCTTTCACCTTTTTCTACTCTTCTATAAACTTCTCTTTGGAAAGCTGCCTCAAGGTAGTGGGTTACGAAGTTATGGTAGTAGGTTTTGCCAATCATGGTTGATAGAACCCAGAGTTTTTCCCTATCGTCTTTGGCTTTTTTCAAGAGATATCTTTCCATAGTGATTTCATTAGCTGTTGATGGAGCTTCGACGAAGTACATGGACATATCGCATGATAGGGCGTTTTGGTTGGCGTTTGA
>NZ_CAUPHG010000151.1:0-2753 GCF_963510915.1 uncultured Anaerococcus sp.
GCATACAAAAATCCCTCCATCCGTATTCCGGATTTTGGGGTTCAGGTCATTTCCAAAAAATTTGAGGCTGTTTTTTTCTTGCTTCTTCTAGTTTTTATCTATAACATTTTTCCAAAATTTTTCCTTTTATATATTCTACCAACCCCGCCAAGATTAGGGCTAGGATGGCTGAGGTTAATACTATAGCCGGCATATAGGCCATTACTTCCTTGACGCCACCAACGTTTTCTCTTAAATAAATATAGATTATTTTATCAGTCGCAGCTGAAATTATATAGGCAGAAAATGTAAGTTTTGATAGGTAGGCTAGAATTTTTTGACTTATCTCGCCAATATTGGTTGGTGATATGGAGTTTATAAATATAAAAAAGGCTACAGAGCTTGCTGTATTTTGCAAGCTTCCCCAAGAGTTCCATAACCTTGTTTGAAATACTCCCCCGTGCGACCTCCAGATATTGTAGGCTGATGATACAAAAATTATCAAAACAAGAGCTAATAAAACTTTTGCCGGTCTTAATTTTTTGAAGTTTACATAGGTTCTTAGGTAGGCGCCTAAAAAGAAATATGTAAGTGGGAAGAGATTAAACCACCAGCCTGGCAAGATGTGGTTTATCTTGTTGTCATCATAGGCTGCAAATATCGACTTTAAGCTTGTTAGGTCATGAATATTAAAAACAGTCGGTCCTATGGTTAATACTGAAAATACCGATATTAAAATAAGATGGGTTTTTTTATCACCGATGCTTGTCCAGATATTTGCCAAAAAGGGACTTAGGAGGAAGAGACCTATATACATATTCACATACCAGGAATATTCCTTATAGCCTAAAATCCCAAAGATTACCTTTTGTAAGTTATAAGACCCATCTCCCCTTAGCCTAAGTATCACAAAAACAAGTCCCATAGCTAGGACGTAGGATAAGAGTACCGGTATGATTTTTTTATAATATTTTTTTAGACTTTCCGCTTCTAAGGAAATTTTTTTGTAAGAAACCAAGTAGCCTGTTAGGAGTAAAAACAAGGGAACGCAGACCATAAAACTTGTTCTGAGTGTCGCTAGAACAAGCATTCTCTTACCCTTTATGGGGATTTTGTAAAAATCTGTGTTTAGGAAAAAATGTACGCTAACCACAGACAAAAATGCTAAAATCCTTGTTAAATCAAGGCCTATATTTCTTTGACTGGTTGTTTTTATTTTTAATTCTTCGCTCATAGCATCTCCTTTATAAGCTTACTATACTTTAATAGCAAGAAAAAAGTGTGTCACAAAACACACTAATTTCATTTTCTTTTATCTAAAGCTATGTAAACTTTTTTCTCACTTAGGGACTTATAAGCGGGTCTTATTATCTTATTATCTGCGATTTGCTCTAACCTATGGGCTGACCAGCCTACTGTCCTCGCTATGGCAAAGATTGGTAGGAATAATTCACGAGGTATGCCCAACATATCATAAACCATACCCGAATACAAGTCTACGTTAGCGCATGGCGGATAAGGTCTATTAAACTTTGCTTGGATGAGTTTTTGACCGATTTTTTCTATATTTTCTACAAAAGAAAAATCTTCTTCTCTTCCCTTGATTTTTGCAAGTTCTCTGGCTTTTTCCTTTAATAATACTGCTCTCGGATCAGATAGGGTATAAACCGCATGACCTAGACCATATATCAAGCCTTGACCATCAAAGGCTTTTTTATCTAATATTTTTTGTAGATATTCTTTAATAGCTTCCTCGTCTTGCCTATCTTTAACATTTTCCTTTATATCATCAATCATCTTGGCAACCTTAATATTAGCGCCGCCATGTCTTGGTCCCTTGAGTGAAGCTAGACCAGCTGCCATAGCGGAATAAGAATCAGTCCCTGATGATGATACAACGTGGGTTGCAAAGGCTGAGTTGTTTCCGCCCCCGTGTTCTGCGTGGATTATTAAAAGCAAATCGAGAATTGCAGCTTCCTCTTTGGTGTACTTTTGGTCTACCCTTAACATAGCTAGTATGTTTTCTGCTATGGTTTTTTCTGGGTCAGGATTGTGAATTATTAAAGATTTCTTATCAAAATTATGGATTTTGACCTGGTAGGAATAAATAGCAATGAGGGGCATCTTAGCAATTAGCGATAGGGCTTGTCTAAGAACATTTAATGAATCTGTCCCGTCAGGATTTTCATCATAGGTATAGAGGGCTAGCATAGACCTCATCATCTTGTTCATAATGTCTGCCCCTGGCACCTTCATTATGGTGTCCTCTATAAAATATGGTGGAAGTTTTCGATTTTCTACCAATATTTTTTTAAAATTGCTAAGCTGTTCTTTTTTTGCAAGCTTATCAAAAAGTAATAGGTAGATTACTTCTTCAAACCCCAACCTTTGAGATTGTTCTATATCTCTCACCAGACTTGTAAGTGGATATCCCCTATAATAAAGTTCGCCAGGCGCAGGGATTTTTTTACCGTTTTCTATCTCATAACCACAAACATCACCGACCTTGGTCACTCCTACTAAGACACCTGTTCCATTTTTGTTCCTAAGACCCCTTTTTATAGAATATTTTTCATAAATTTCCTTATCAATACTTGTGGCTTCTTCAATTTCGCCAGCATAGGCCCTTAATTTTTCTTCTATATTCTTATCCATTTTAATTTCCTAAATTGCCAATGATAGCCTCAGTTATGCCACTTGTAGTATTGTCCCCGCCCAAGTCTCTGGTGTAATTTTTCTTATCTGCTAGGGTTTTATAAATAGCACTTCTGATT
>NZ_CAUPHG010000152.1:0-2719 GCF_963510915.1 uncultured Anaerococcus sp.
TTCATTGACGAGATTTTCAGAGAATTGCTTGCATATCTCAAGTATTTTGACGAATTTTGTATAAAGGTTGTGCATACGATGGTTTAAACTTAACGTTTTGAATACTACTAAGTTACTAAAAATTAACGACATGTGCAACTTTTTATTCATGTTTATCAACTTCAATTAATTTCGCCAACGGGTATAGAATATCAAATAGTTCTAAAGAAGAGCTACAGGATTATATTAAATCATTTAAATACGAATAATTTTAAAAGAAAGTGTTGATTATGAATATACTTGAAACTAGCCATCTCACTTTTAACTACAGAAATCATTCTGTATTAGAAGACATTAACTTGAAGATTCCAGAAGGTTCCATTTATGGATACTTAGGCAAAAATGGAGAGGGTAAATCAACAACGATAAAGATACTTTTAGGATTGGAGCAAACTAAAATAAATACGGTATTTTTCAATAAAAAAGAATTTCATTCCAACAGATTGCATATCCTTCAAAATATAGGATGCTTGATTGAACATCCATTCTTCTATGCAGATTTGAGTGCCTATGAGAATCTAAACTATTTGGATATACTATATCATTGTGGACAAAAACGCATTCAAGAGGTTCTAGAGCTTGTGAATTTGACTAAAGATAAAGACAAAAAAGTTAGAAAATATTCTACAGGAATGAAACAACGCTTGGGAATTGCGATGGCAATGTTTCATAATCCTAAATTACTCATTCTTGACGAACCACTCAATGGACTAGATCCTCAAGGTGTTTTTGAAATGAGAGAGCTAATGCTCAAACTTAAAAGTAAAGGAAAAACTATTTTCATTTCAGGACATATCTTAGCTGAAATGGAGAAAATATGCACACACATCGGAATATTAAATAATAAAAGATTATTGTTTCAAGGAGAAATTAATAGTCTACTCAATCAGAAAAAGCAATCTTATTTAATACATACGGACCAACCGGAACGATGCATGAAGATATGTAAAGAACACTTGATTCCCACAAAAAGGATCTCTGATGGAACGCTTATTATAGAAATAGAGCAAGATGGTTCCTTTGACAGTTTTAAAAAATTAATGCAACAAAACCACATTCAAATTTTATTTGCAGATACATACCAAGAAAATTTGGAGTCTGTATTCCTTCATCTAATAAAAACCGACTTATGAAACCTATATCGTTCTTTACTATTCTTAAAAGTGAACACTATAAATTAAGATTTAATAGTGCCATTTGGCTTTTCTTGCTATTTCCTTTGTTCATGACTTTATGCATCGATATATATGTTTTGCATAAACATGCTGATGATATCTATAATCCGGCAATAACTATTGATTATAATCCTTGGGTATGGGTATTGGGTAGATACATCTTCGACTTCTATGCTCTGCTTTATCCAATTCTTGCAGCCATTTTGAGTTATTCTTTATGCGATGTAGAATATAAGAATTATGGATTTAGACTTCTTTTTACAAGACCAATTAGCAAGCTGACAATTTATTCGAGCAAAATAGTCTTCCTTTTAGAGATTAACTTTATTTCTTTCCTTATAGGTTATCTTACTTTCCTCCTGTCTGGTTTTGCTCTGGATAAGTTATTACCTGGATATGAATTCTCCAGTTATAATGTTAATAACCTAATAGCTTCTTATTTTTCGTATTTGTTTATAGCACTTTCTGCTGTTTCATTTATACAATATTATCTTAGTTTGATTTTTAAGAGTTTTGTTTTACCCATTGGGTTTGCTAGCCTCATGACGATTTTTTGTATTATTGCTCAAAATAAAGATTATATCTACCTTATACCCTATAGTACAGTGTGGAGATTAAACTATTGTTTTTATAGCGGGATAATAAACTTTTCGAAAGGCGAATACGTAAACATAGCCTATGCGCTATTCTTTGTCGTTATCTCATTTTTTGTATTTATAAGGAAAAAATAAAAGATACCCTTCGGTGAAAAAATCAAATAATTAATTAGGGTCTGCTAATTAACTATAACTATCTGACAATTAACTATTTATGTTGTATAAAATTTAGTCAATTCGCCCAAAATGACTACCTTTGGATGTTAAAACATTCAAGAATCTAGATGAAATACTACTCACAATATCGCAGTCACGACCTGTTTGAACTTCTGGAGTCACTTTCGGGATTGAGCAAATCCAATTATTGGGTCAAGCTGGCCGACCTTGGCAACACGCTGCGACTTGGTGCTGAAATTGAACAGGAATAAAGGTTGCAGTAATCAAACAGCTGTTCAGCTGTAAAAATCAAATAGTATTGTACGTACTAAATCGTATTGAAAACCCAAAAACATAGCGTCCAGAGCATCGCTCTGGACGCTATGTTTTTGGCCTTTTACCCAGTGTTTCCCTTGTATCGTTTTCCAACTATGTTAGGGTGTGTACTGTTTTCTTGCATCTGAGCACGATTATTCGCCGTGCTCATCAACTCGTCATCACGGTATGCCCAACACTCAAGGAAAAGGAACGCTGTGAGAGATTACGCGTTAATTCATTTTCATGGTGAAGCCACCGCCCGGAGCCAGATGCACGGTGAGCTGTTTGTTGGATGGGATGCTGATGGTTTTCTTCACATAATCTTGCGCGAACGAATTTGTGATATTGCAACGTCCACCACCAACAATGGCAATACTGATCATGTTTATTCGCGCTTATAGGTCGTCTTCAATGGCTGTACTCTTAGCGTATGCC
>NZ_CAUPHG010000153.1:0-2687 GCF_963510915.1 uncultured Anaerococcus sp.
GGAAATTAGTTCACAACTGTGGCTACCAAGGAGCCTTAGGTGCTCTTAAAGCAATGGGTGGCATTGAGATGGGTTTATCTGAAGATGAACTTCAATCAATAGTTGATTCCTGGCGAGAGGCTAATCCAAATATAGTGAGTCTTTGGTGGGACATAGATTCAGTCGTAAGAAGGGTTGTAAAGACTAGAACTAAAGAAAAATATAAGAGCCTAGTTATTAGCTATGAAAAAGGCATTCTTTTTATAGAACTTCCTTCAAAAAGAAGACTTGCTTATCCAAAAGCAAAAATCGGGATGAATCGATTTGGTGGAGAATCAGTAGTCTATGAAGGAGTCGTAGTAGGAAACAAGTGGGACAAGATTGAATCCTATGGTGGAAAATTTGTAGAGAATATAGTTCAAGCAATAGCCAGAGATATTTTAGCAGAGGCTATGATGAGACTTGAGAAAAAAGGTTTTAATATTGTCATGCATATCCATGATGAAGTTGTAATAGAAAGTGATTCATCTAGTGTCGAGGAAATAAATGAAATCATGTCCATAGTTCCTTGTTGGGCGACAGGACTTATTCTTGATGCAGATGGATTTGAAAGCGAATTTTATAAAAAAGATTAATGGAGGTTTATTCATGTTTTATGTTAAAGAAAAAATAAATGATGTCATGGAAGTAAGCATTGAAATAAATGATGAGAATGTATTTTGCACCTGTCCAAAGTGCGGAAAAGAAGTTCGAGTCGATTTAGTTGAAGTATTGGAAGAGGGAGATTTATTTTCTACTCAAGTTTGCTGTAATACTTGTAGTGAAACAATGAGGGATATTTATGAATAAGGAACTATACAACGGGAGTGGGTGCAAGGATCCCACTCCTTATCAAGCAATTAAAAATGCAGAGAAGAGATACTATCCCTTGGTATATATCTGCAGTCCATTTTCTGGAGATATTAAAAATAATGTAATTAAGGCAAGAACTTATTCTCGATATGCCTTAGATAAAGGAAATATTCCTATAGCACCACATCTTTTATTTCCTCAGTTTATGAGTGATGAAAGTGAGAGAAGACTTGCCATGCATTTTAATTATGTCCTTCTTGGAAAATGTGAAGAAGTATGGGTCTTTGGTGACAACATAAGTCCTGGAATGGCAGAAGAAATAAGAGTTGCTGAGAAGAGAAAAATGAAGATTCGATATATAAAGGAGGTAGCCTAATTGAAAATATATACCTCGAATTTAATAGGAGTGGAGTCAAACTGTGTTTATCCAAATGAGATGGATGCATTAGATGTTAGGTCATTTGAGAAAGCAGCAAGTTTTGACCATGTAATGGCTAAGTATAAAAATTCCTACAGGTCCAATGATAATTTTATAGAGTCAGAATGTATTCCAATGGATATAGACAACGACCATTCAGAAAATCCAGATGATTGGATTTCAATGAATGATTTAAAGAGAATATTTGATGGAGTTAAATTTGCCATAGTTTACAGCAGAAACCATAGAAAAGAAAAAAATGGAAAAGCTGCAAGACCAAGGATGCACATATATTTTCCAATTCCTAAGATTACAAATCTTGATGACTATGTGGGATTAAAAGAAAGGTTGGCAGAGACTTATACTTTCTTTGATGGAAATGCCTTAGATGGAGCGAGGTTTTTCTTTGGAGTTAAGAATCCTGCCGTTGAAATAGTTAGGGGAAGGAAATATATAACTGATATTCTAAAAGATGACTTTGAGGATTTTGATAATTCTCAAGACTTGATTCAGCAAGGCTCTAGAAATTCAACTATGAACCATTTTGCTGGTAGGGTTCTAATTCGATATGGAAATACAGATGAGGCAAGAGAATTATTCGATAAAAAAGCTAGTCTTTGCTCACCACCACTTCCAGATGATGAACTGGAACAAATATGGAGGTCTGCTTGTAAATTCTATAAAAAGGTAGCTGCAAGTGAAGATTATGTTCCACCTGAAGAATATACTGAAGGCATAAATTTAAGGCCTTCTGAATTTTCAGACATAGGTCAAGCAGAAGTTTTTGTAAGAGAATATAAAGACAGTATTCGATTTTCTCCTTCTACAGGTTTTCTTGTTTACAACGATTCCTACTGGGAGGAATCTGAACTAAAAGCACAAGGATACTCTCAAGAATTGGTTCTAAAGCAAATAGAAGAAATAGACAATGAACTTTTGAAGATGGATGATGATATTAAGAAATCTGGAGTTAGGGATATAATGTCTTCGATGAGTGAGAAAAAGGCAATGGAGGTTTTTGATAAAAATCAAAAATCTATATACTATAAACTTATATCTTTAGAGGCATATAAGAAATATGCTATAAAACGAGGTGACACCAGAGCCATTCATGCAACTTTAAAAGAATCAAAGCCAATGCTTGAAATAGACCAAAGAGATCTTGATACGGATGAGTTCTTGTTAAATACTCCTTCTTTTACAGTTGATTTGAAAACTGGAGAATGTAGAGAGCATAAGGCAGAAGACTATATAACAAAAGAAACATCTGTCGATCCAAGTGATGAAAATATGGATATATGGCTTGCTGCCTTGGATACATTTTTTGTTAAAGATAGTGAACTTATAGAATACGTTCAGAAAGTAGCAGGAATTTCTCTAATCGGAAAGGTCTATATTGAGGCTCTCATTATAGCTTATGGTGATGGAAGAAATGGAA
>NZ_CAUPHG010000154.1:0-2679 GCF_963510915.1 uncultured Anaerococcus sp.
AAAAAATAAAATTTACAAATATCTTGTTGGTAAGTCTGATAATTCCCCTACTAGCCAACGCCTTTGGCCTAATAAACTTTATGGGAAATAGGGAGACATTGACCAATGAATGGCAATCTTTGTGGACCCAGGTTAGCTTGTTTTACTTTTCATTTTTCTATATCCCTTTAATTGCAATTGTAATAGCAAGTCTTTGGGCGACAGAGCACAGGGCAGGCCTAAAATTTATCAGACTTAGCCCAAAGAAAAATATGGCCTTTGTGGGGGCAAAGTTGATTTTGGCTTTTCTTATAATTTGCCTTTGCCAGTTATATTTTCTAGGACTTTTCTACTTGGGTGGGAAATTTATTGCCGGTTTTTCGGCTATAGACTTTGGTATATATTTTTATTACACAGGACTTAGTATCTTGTTTGCTCTTCCAATAATAGGTATTTTCGGCGCTCTTGCCATAAGGATTAGGTCTTTTGGGATTATAGTCCTCTTATCAACCGTCTTTACCATGGTTGGTTTTGCCACAGCCTACAGGGCCCTAAAAATAATCGGTCTAAGCTATTTGGCAATAGAGGCTAATAATTTAAGGTTCATAAACCCACATGATTTGATTTTATTATTTATTTTTGCCCTAGGAGAGTTAGTAATATTCTTATTTCTTTCAAATAAGTTTTTAAAATACGAAAATAAATGATTTTTAAAAGGCAAGTCAAAAAATGTCTTAAAGTCATTCCTGATTTACAAAAAAAACTGCCCCCAAACTCGGTTTTATAATCGAGTTTGGGGGCAGTTTGGTTTTTTATTTGATATCTTCTATAGAAATATCGTAGAGGTCTTCGTAGAGGTAGGACTTGTCGATACCTTTCATGAAAACTTTCCTATTATTAATTTCATCTGTAAGGGCAGATTTTAGGAGGTGGTTGAGCTCAAGTGTATTTACAACTGATCTTTCCATGGCAGAAAGATAGGAAAATTTATCGACCTTGTCCCAATCTATACATTTGCTCAAATTTTTCTTTAAAATAAGGTCAAGCCAAATCCTTGTTGCCCTGCCGTTTCCTTCTCTAAAAGGGTGGGCTACATTCATTTCTACGTACTTATCAATAATTTCGTCGAAAGTCCTTTCTGGCATTTTTTCTATTATGGCAAGGTTAGATTCCAAAAAAAGAAGGGTAGCAAAACGGAAATTACCTTTTGAAATATTTACTGTCCTAATTTTGCCCGCAAAGTCAAAAACGTCTTGAAAGAGATAGGCGTGGATGTCTTTGAGGGACTTAAAAGTGCCTACTTCAAATTTATCTATGATGCCAAGATCCCAAAGCTCTTTGGCTCTTTTTTTACTTAAATATTCTTCATTTCTATTCATATTATCACCTAGGATTATTATACAATTCCCCATAAAAAAATCCCCCAAAACCAAAGTTTTGGAGGAAAATTCTAGGCTAGTTCCACCTTGTGGAAGTTTTTCTTGCCTTTTTTGATTATTATTCTATTATCTTCAAAAATTTCTTCTGTGACTTCAAAGGATGGGTCTGTGATTTTTTCATCGTTGATTGATACACCGCCTTGTTGGATGGTGCGTCTTGCTTCGCCATTTGACTTGGTTAGGCCTACTTCTGTCATGAGGGCTAATAGACCCTTTGGTAGGTCAGATGCAGAGATTTGTGTTGTTGGCATGGCTGATTCATCACCTTTTCCAGAGAAAAGCGCTTTGGCTGCATCAAGGGCGGCGTCTGCTTCTTCCTTGCCGTGAACGAGTTTAACTACTTCGTAGGCTAGGATTTCTTTTGCCTTGTTAATTTCTGCTGCTTCAGTTGCTGAACCTAGTCTTCTACATTCAGCTGTAGGTAGGAAGGTTAGTTGAAGTAGGAATTTCTCCACGTCTCTGTCGTCTACATTTCTCATATATTGGAACATTTCAAATGGACTTGTTTTTTCCTTATCAAGCCAAACAGCTCCTTTTTGGGATTTACCCATCTTAACTCCGTCAGCAGTTGTAAGGAGGGCAAAGGTCATACCGTAGGCGTCGCCTTGTTCGTGTTTTTTAATTAAATCTACACCACCGATGATATTTGACCATTGGTCAGACCCACCCATTTCAAGGGTTACACCATTTTCTCTATACATTTTCAAAAAGTCGTAAGATTGTAAGAGCATATAAGAAAATTCGAAAAATGTTAGACCACCAGCTGCCATCCTATTTTTGTAGGCATCTTTTTTGATCATTTCATTTACCAAAAATTCGCTTCCCACATCTCTTAAAAATCCAACAAAGTTAAGGTCAAGAAGCCAATCCTTGTTGTTGAGCATTTCAGCTCCGCCTTGATTAGAAAAGTCCAAAAATCTTTGGAATTGCTTGTAGAAGCACTCTGCGTTGTGGTTTATTCTTTCTACTGTCATGACTTGGCGCATATCGCTTCTACCAGATGGGTCACCGATTAGGGTTGTACCGCCGCCGAGAAGGGCAACTGGTCTGTGGCCGTAGTTCTGCATACGCATCATAACCATTATTTGGATAAGGTGGCCTACAGTTAGAGAATCGGCTGTAGCATCAAAACCACAGTAGAATTTCACAGATTCTGTGGCAAGTTTCTTCTTTAATTCTTCTTCGTTTGTGGCTTGTTCGTAGTAACCACGGTCAACAAGCTCATCAAAAACATTATCGTATTCTTTTTCGTAAGTAAATT
>NZ_CAUPHG010000155.1:0-2668 GCF_963510915.1 uncultured Anaerococcus sp.
TGAAGAAAATAAGGAGTTTGTCTTTTTAGCTTTACGGATTCTCCTTTATAAAATTTAAAGTCAGTAAAATTGTGGTTTTTATTATAAACAAATTCTATAGTATCTGGATCATTTCCAGTTAAAAATGCATCAGTATTATCAAGGTTATAATAATTATCATAAACCCATTGGGCTTTTTTATCTTTCTTTGCTGCTTCTTCAACATTTTTAATCAAGTCTTCTTTAACGTCTGACTTCTTTTTTGGTTTTACATCATATTCAAAATCTAAGAAATTTTTTCTTTTAAAGGTATCACTTGCGAGAGATTTTAAATCTTCAATTATTTTTACACTTTCTTCATCTATAAAGCCTTTTATATTTATATCATCACCGTTGGAACAGGATGATAGGCTTATTAGAGATAAAAGTATTATTAATAGTTTTTTCATAGTAATATTTTACTAGAAATAAATTTTGCTTCAATAAGTCAAAACTTTAAAAAATTATATTTTGGAATATAATAAGCGAGTAATGTTTCTTGGCACCCATTACTAAAAAAAATCAAGGAGAAAAAAATGAAAGAAAAATTTATTAGTTTAGATGATACTAATTATTTAGTAAAATCTGCAGGTGTAGCAGCACTCTATGCTGTTTTGACACTTTTATTGCCAGTTGCTTCCTACGGACCAATTCAATTTAGGTTTAGTGAGATATTGGTTCTCTTAGTTTTTTATAATAAGAGATTTATACCAGGACTTGTTTTAGGATGCGCTATAGCAAATTTATTTAGTCCAATGATGTTATTCGACGTTGTATTTGGAACTATTTCATCATATATTGCTTTCATATTAATGAAAAAGACTAAAAATTTATACATCGCATCAATTTTCCCAGTTTTATTAGTTTCAGTACCTGCTATTGGTACTTGGATATATCTTGCTAGTGATGAAGTATTTTTAGTACTTTTAATGCAATTTATGTTAAGTGAATTCGTAATGGTTTCGATTATCGGTGTAATGTTATTTAAGATTCTTGAAAAAAATGAAGGATTTATGTCATATATATATAATTTTTAACTTAAAAACTCCTATAGCCTAAGGCTAAGGAGTTTTTTTATCCTAAATTTTATTTAGTTTATCAATAATCTTTTCTATCTCATCAATTTTGTTTTTTATATCGACTTCATTTTTTAGCTTGAGACTATCATATACACAGTGTTCCAGATGTGCTCTGAGAACCTCTTTATTTATGTTTTTAAGGATTGAAATAGACGCCATTATTTGGTTAGATATGTCAATACAATACCTGTCGTCTTCTATCATCTTAATTACACCATCAATTTGTCCGCTTACGGTTTTGAGTTTTCTAATAGTCTTATCTTTATTAGCCTTCATTTATAAATTTTTAAGCCCCTTAAATTCGTAACCAGCTTCTGTTATAGCATCTCCAATTGATTTTTCATCGATTGAGCCTTCATATGATATTTCAGCATTTTTATCACCAAGGTTTACTATGACTTCACTTACGCCCTTAATGTCTTCTAGGGCATTTTTAACGTGCTTTGCACAATTGTTACAGCTCATACCATCAACATTTACTATCATTTTTTTAACTTCGTTCATTTCATTCTCCTTTAAATTTTCATTTTCATAATTAGCTTCATTTGAATAAGATTCTGCCTTTGACTTAAATCCTCTAAGTCTAAGTGAGTTTAAGCAAACAAATACAGATGAGAAACTCATTGCAAAGGCTGCAAACATAGGATTTAAGGTTAGACCAAATTTAGGATATAAGAGCCCTGCCGCAAGGGGTATAAGGATTATATTATAAAAGAAAGCCCAAAATAAGTTTTCTTTTATTGTTTTAATTGTTGCCCTTGATAAGTCGATAGATTTCACCAAGTCTAGTAAACTATTCTTAACTAGAACTACGTCGGCTGAATCAATAGCAACATCTGATCCTTTGCCTATGGCAATACCAATATTTGCTCTTGCAAGTGCAGGAGCATCGTTTATACCATCTCCAACCATAGCAACTTTTTTACCTTCTGTCTGGAGGGTTTTTACAACTTTATCCTTGTCTTGGGGAAGGACTTCTGCAAATTTTTTATTAATATCTAGACTCTTCCTAATGGATTCTGCTGTAATTTCGTTATCACCAGTAACCATTGTGATTTCAAAACCTTCTTTTTTAAGGATGTCTATAGCGAATCTTGAAGATTTTCTTGCCATATCCTTGGCAGCTATTAGACCAATGACTTCCTTATCATTTGCAAAATACATTGAGGTTTTGCCATCGATTGAGAGTTTCTCATTTAAATCCTTATAATTCCCAATTTTTATTTTATTTTCTTCCATAAGTCTAAGATTACCCGCATAGTAAAGAACATTATCAATTCTTCCCTTAATACCTCTGCCAATAATAGATTCAAAGTCATCTACTGAAGAGATTTTAGTATTTTTTTCCTTCGCATAGGTATTTATTGCATCAGATAGGGGATGTTCTGATAAATTTTCTAATGATGCTGCGATTTCAAGAAAAGACCCTTCATCCATCTTTGTGATTAAATCGGTAACTATTGGTCTTCCTTCTGTAATTGTACCTGTCTTATCAAGTAAAATTGTGTCAACCTTATTAAGATTTTCCAAACTTTCAGCATTTTTAAATAAGAGTCCTAGTTCGGCATATT
>NZ_CAUPHG010000156.1:0-2597 GCF_963510915.1 uncultured Anaerococcus sp.
ATCAAAGAAAAGTTATAGGTATTGAAAAATCTTTTTTCTTTTTTGTCTTCTTTTAAATCAAAACTCTTAGCAAATAGACTTAGGATTATAAATACCAGAAAGAATAAGACTAGGGAGTGGGTGTGGGCTAAGCTTAAAGATGTGTGCCCCTTAAAACCAATAATCCTTGTGTATTCCCTGTAAAAGGCCCCTATAAATAAGCCGAAAAGGGCGTAGATGAAAGATGTTTTATAGTATTTTTTTATCATTTTTTTCTCCTTCCATAGCCTTATAACCAATCAAAACTGTCCAGACATAGGCACAAGTTTTTGGCACCATGAGAGCACCAATAGCTGGCAAGGTATTTTCCAAAATGACAACTGGCAAATAAAACCCAAAGCTTAAAACAATGGTAAGCCACAAGTTTTTAAAGGCAGTATCATGAGTTTCTCTTGATTTTTGGTAGAATATAACAATTATAATAAGCCCCAAGATTGTAAAGGGAATATTCCTATAAATGCCCCAGGCAAGGGGAGATGGGCTAGTTAAAAATTTATTTTCCGGACAAATGACTAGCAAAATCCTTAGTAAAGCCAAAAACCAGATTCCTTTAGTGAGTCCATTTTTATCCTTAACTTCATAACGCACCTTCCAGACATAATAAAGAATTAGGTAGAAGATAGTCATGGTAATGGAAGTAATTAGCTTGCCAAAGCCAAGTGATTTTGTAAAATTTTCTAGGCCTGTGGTATTAAGGGCGACAGCTCTAGGAACTAGGTGGAAGGCATCCCCAAAACCCAAAACCAGGGCCATAATTCCAAATAAATAGTATTGTTTTTCGTTCTTACCTTCTTTTAGCATTTTTGTGCCAAGAAAGATTACTGTTCCTAGGTAAAAAATATCAAAGAGGGTTTCAAATATTGCTTGCATAAGACTCCTTAGTGAACATTGTTCATTTAAAGCTTTTATAAAACCCGCTAACAAACGGGTCTTAGTAAATAATTTTTTTTATGATTTTTAAAAGTAAATTTTGATCATAATTTTTTTCGACTATAAAACAAAGGCTGGTTGATAGGATAAATCTCACCAAGTCATCCTTTGTAAATTCATCATCAAAGGCATTTGCTTTAATATCAGAGTCTCTATCTAGGATCTCAATCATATTATCCCTTAGTTTGTCAAGATAGGTTGACATTGAGTCCTTGGCTTTGCTGATACTTTGGGATTTAAAACTAAGCGAGTGGATGGTAAAAAAGTTTGGGTACTTTTCTATCCCCACACTTAGGTGGTTAAAAATATCTCCTAGGTAGGTCAAAAAATTATCATAATTTTCGTCTGAATCGTCTATACGAAATATATCTTCCCAGACACTTTCGATAGTACTTATCATAAGCTCATCCTTTGATGAAAAATAGTTATAAATAGAACCGACTGCCACATTGCATTGTTTGGCGAGCTTTCTGATACTTAGGGCATTTAAGCCTTCTCTAGCAACTATTTCTCTTGATTCTTTAAGGATGCTAGCTTTGGAAATAATCATATATGACTCCTCGATGAACATTGTTCATTATCATTATAAGGTCTAATTTTTACTTGTCAAGATTTTTTTTATTTCTTAATTCATCATAGTAGGCTTTTCTCTTAGGATTTTCCTTAAACCAACCCTTTAGGACTCTTTGTTCCTGCTCGATAACCTCTCCAATTGACCGGAAACAGCAACAGGCGATCACTCCAGCAAATACACTTGGAATAAGGGATTTTATGTAAAGAGAGAGGGCAACAAAAATTATTCCAGATAAAATAAAATACTTGTTGACCTTCCTGCCAAAATAATATTCGCCTTTAATCACAAGTGGGTGAAAAATTCCAATAAGAAAAAAAGTCACCACTCCAATTATTATTCCTTCCATATTTCCTCCTTATATAATTATCATATAAATGAGATTTTTGGTCAAATATTTATGAAAATTACTAAAATCAAGGAATGTAAAAGGGTTTTTACATAAAAAAATAGGGGTGTAAAGTGATATAGATAGACTAAATAAATAAAATTTTTTAATATAGACTTAGGAGGTAATAATGAAAATAGGAGACAAATTAAAAAATGCTAGGATGGGTAAAAAATTGACCCAAGAAGAAGTTGCAGAAAAACTTTTTGTATCAAGACAATCAATCTCAAACTGGGAAAATAATAAAACCTATCCTGACATTGGAAATGTAATCGCCTTATCAGATTTATACCAAATAAGTCTTGATGAGCTCTTAAAAGGGAGTGATAATTTTATGAAACACTTAGAAGAATCAACAGACATTGTAAAGTCTAACAAAAAACTCATTTTTATTATAGTAATTGCTTTAATAGCAATGATTGTAATGGCACTTTTTACAGAATTTTTGCCAGAAAAAGTATTTTTAATTTCAATATTTAGCCTATCAGTAATTGTAACAGGCTTAGTTTATAGTGAGATTATTAAAAGATTTTAGGAGAAAGATATGGATATAAAATTAATAATGATGATAATTAGCGGGGCAGTTTTTGTGGTTGGTGGTTTTATTCTCCAATATAATATCTATCAAATGACCCAAATAGATGCCAAGGCCAGGGGACTGAAACATCC
>NZ_CAUPHG010000157.1:0-2596 GCF_963510915.1 uncultured Anaerococcus sp.
ACAGTAGTTACATAGTCTTTATTCACAAGTGACTGTCAGTGCAATTTTCTTCACGGAGTCTTGGGATTTTAAAATACTCGGTCTTGAGTTTTTAAACTAAGGCTACAATAAAACCTTGAAAAATAGTAAGAACCACAATCCCTCGCTTCGAGCGAAGTCGAGAAGTCTCTCGCCACCTTTATATAATTAATATGGTCTAGGATTCTAGAAAAAATCAAACAAAAGCACTAACACACATATAGCGATGTTTGACAAAGTCAAACGAGCCGAGCAAGTCTGAAAGCTCGAGACCATTTCTCTATTTTATCGGGAATGATTTTTAATCTAGGGTTGCGTTAAGAAAACTGATGGCAAGCCTGTCCGGCTCGTGGAGGACTGAGCGTTAGCGAGTTATCAGTTTTTAGCAACCCGCAGATTAAAGAATCTCTGGGGATATACATAATCTCATACGAAGGTGCCCCCCTACTAAAGTGGTTTGCCGTAGGCAAACTTCTGGTTTCGCACTCCGCTAAGGAGCAGTTGGGGGTGTAGGTCTCCACGAGCCGACGGGCTTGCTTGGTGTTTAAGGGGAGGCTGGTGAGGGGGATTTTGCCCAAGCGGCTTAGAGCGCTGCCGCCCCCTTGGGTTCCCCCTATGAACGAAGATTCAATAGTAAATAATAAAAAATATCATAAGACAAAATTAATATTAAAATTAAAGTTTAAAGAAAATATTCCTGGAATAATAGACTCACCTAGTGAAAAAAAGATTGTTTCGTCTCGGACGAAATAGAAAGAAGTGGTATAATCTTTAATTATTAAGAGAGGAATTTTATGGCTTATTTTTTTAGAACTACACCCGATGCGGGTTTTACTTTTAATATGCACCTGGTGCGTTTGGGTTTAACTTTATTTTTATTTATCGTTTACAAATTCAGAGCGAAATCTTGGCTCTTAAAGACCTTGCTTGTTGCTAGTATATCTTTGCAAGCAATCTTGTATGGCTGGTACACCTTGGATCGTGACATATTGCTCTTAGAGGGACTTCCTTTGTATCATTGCAGGATAGCAGGCATATGCCTTCCGCTGGCGTATTTTTTTGCCAAGAAAAAATCCATGACTTTTTTTGCGGACCTAGCCCTCGTAGGCACCTTGGTCGCCTTCGCCGTCCCAGATCCATCAGCCTATGCCTGGCCACATGTGACAAATGTCACCTACATCCTAAACCACTATGTCCTCATGGCATGCGGTCTGCTCGTGACAGTGAATTTCCCAAGACACTTATCACTCAAGGAAGTTTCCCTCACCTGCCTTGGCATCAACCTAATAATTTTCACAGCTGACCTCACCCTCCACGCCAACTACGGCTACCTCACAAAAGTGCCAATAGCCTTCTTCGACTTTGTCCCAACACCCCTAGTCTTCGCCGCCATGACCATCCTAATGTCAATCGCCCTCTACCTAGTAGAAATTTTGAAGAAAAAAATCGGGACAATTAGGCAATAATTTCTATATATATGTAGCCGGCTAAAATATATAGAAAGGAGAATGAGGCTACTTTCTATCTAAAATCGAAAACCGCAAAGGCTCATACCTTTGAAACTCAAAATCCTAGCTTGGTCTAGGGTTTTTTTAGTTGAAATTAAGGCAAAGCCCCCGGTACTCTTTTTTAGTCTTGCCCGCTTTGATATTTGCTAGCGATAAAGAAAAGCCAGCAAGAACTCGCCTCAAAAGTTGTTATGGACATAGTTGATTTAATATCACAAGTAGGATTCCCCATAGTAATGAATCTCATATTGATTATCCAAATCAATAGCAAACTAGATGAGATACTAAGGGAAATAAAAAAATAGGAGGAATATGACACAAGAAAAAATGATAGACTTCGCCCTCTCCAAAATTGGGAGGGCGGCATACTCAATGGCATATCCAGCAAGACTTGGCCCAAACTTTTATGACTGCTCATCCTTCGTCTACTACGCCCTCATAGCAGGCGGCTATCTCGCAAAAGGCACCGCCATAGGCAACACAGAAAGCCTATACAGGCTAAACGGCACAGTCCTAAAAGAAATTTATTCCTATAAGGAAGTCAGACGAGGAGACATCTTCATCAGAGGTATAGAAGGCAAGTCAGCAGGAGCCGCAGGCCACACAGGAATCTTCTTAGAAAAAGATAAAATAATCCATTGCTCCTACAGAGCAAACGGAGTCACCATCACCGACATGGAAAGGGGACTAGCCTACATCCTAGACCGCCAAAGATCAAACAGAGAAAGATACTTTAGACCCCAAGCCGCCAACAAAAACCTAAGCCAAATGATAATCGACAAGGTAGGAATGGTAGTAATAAGAGTAGCCACCAACGTCAGAACCGCCCCAAACCTATCCGCCCCCATAGTAGCCTGCTACTACCCAGGGCAAATAGTCTACTACGACAAATTAGTAGAAACCCCAACCCACCTCTGGGCATCCTATATAGGAAGCCAAAGCGGACAAAGGAGATACCTAGCAATTAGGGAAAAAGGAGTTTGATTAAACTCCTTTTTTAATGGTAGTAAAAACTTTGTAAGCAAAGTTTTTACGGTTTTCAAAATTTCTCAAGGTGCAAAGCACCGCAG
>NZ_CAUPHG010000158.1:0-2562 GCF_963510915.1 uncultured Anaerococcus sp.
GCTCATTCACAAAGTGGATATAAAAATCTATTAAGCCTCCACCTAAAACAACAAAAAAAGAAAGGAAGTGATAAAAATGGCAGACAGTTTTCATTTTTCAGTAAACATAATATCAAGAGGAAAAGGAAAAAAGTGCAGTAGCAAGTGCAACATATATAAAAAGAAATAAGCCATAAGTAAAAATTGAAATGTGAATAAAATGTACCAGCCAAAACTTATGCTAGGAATTGGTTGGTACATTTTTATTTATGAAATGTAGTACTTATTTATTAAGCATCAATTGAGAAAATATCTTTTGATTCTTGACAATATAAGCTTTAAAGATAAAATGAATACAATCTAGTTATGAAAACTAGATAAAAAATTTAAAGAAGCACAGCGGGTGGTTTAAAATTATAAATCACTCGGTCAATAATAGAAAAGGTATAAGGGTTATTATGGAAAAGATTGCAATATTAACAGACTCAGCTAGCAACATAAGAGAAGATTTAGAAAAGGGAATTTTTGTAGTACCCTTGTATGTAAATTTTGAAAATGAATCTAAGAAGGATTTGGTAGAGATAAGTCCCAAAGAGCTTTTTGCGAGGATTGATGAGAAGCCATACACCTCAGCACCTTCAATTGATGATTATTTAGAAAAAATTAAACTGATAAGAAGTATGGGCTATGGTAAAATCCTCGCCATTGGTGTTTCTCAAAGCTTGTCTGGTTCCTATAATGTTATGAGGCTTGCTTTAGAAAATGAAGATATTGACTATGCCCTTATAGATAGTAAAAATATTACCATGACTGAGGGACTCTTGGTAAAATATGCACAAAACTTAGTCGCAGAAGGTGTGAACCTTGATAAGCTTAGGGAAATAGTTACAGAAAAGATTAAAGATTTAAGACTATTAGCAAGTGTAAGTGACTTAAAATATCTCATAAGAGGTGGGAGATTAAGTGCTGTAGAGGGGGCGATAGGAGGAACTTTGAGGATTAATCCAGTCCTTACCCTAGATGAAAATGGGAGTATAGCTAATTTTAAGTCAGTAGTAGGCAAGAAAAGGGCTATAAACTTTATAGTAAAGGAAACAAGAAAAGCTTTGGAAAATGTTGATAATTATTACCTAGCTCTTGCCTATGGGGAAGATCCTGAAGATATAAGAGAAATAAAGGAAAAATTGGGAGATTTAATAAGTAAGGCTTCTTTATATATAGAATCTCCAGTCACAGCTGTCCTCGGCAACCACTCTGGACCTAGTACCTATGTAGTAAGTTTTCTAAAAATATAAATTTTGTATAAGAAAAAACTGATTCTAAAATCTTTATATAAGAGTAGGATCAGTTTTTTTATAGATATGGTTGTCAATCAAACATTACCCAGTCGATAGCTTTTGGTATTATTTCAAAAATTATTTCCTTAGTTTCAAAAATTTCTCCATCAGCGTTGGCAAGAAAATTTTTGTCAGACCTTATAGTGCCAGATTTCACTTTTATTTCTCTGAGGTATTTGCTTGCCTGGTGGAGGCCTTTTTTGTATTTGATAATCATGGATGGGAGTTTAAATAGGGGGATTTTTTCAGCCAAGACGAGGTTTAGGTAGCCATCATCTATTTTTGCTTCTGGGGCTGGATTAAAACCTGACCCATAAAAACCACCGTTACATAGGGCTGAAATGAGGTATTCACCCTTGATTTGAAAATTTGACCCATCTATTAGCTTTAGATCAAATTTTAAATTTTCGTAAGTAATATTTGTTAGGCTCCTGATTGTTGCC
The DNA here is from genome assembly GCF_963510915.1 of uncultured Anaerococcus sp. GTDB lineage: Bacteria > Bacillota > Clostridia > Tissierellales > Peptoniphilaceae > Anaerococcus. Next base: position 1,760 of record NZ_CAUPHG010000158.1, read on the forward strand.
TTAGTGTAGGCAGTCTTTCCTAGATTGGGATTTTTTTCTAAATATTTATAGGCCCTATCCAAGACTTGGGTATCAAAGCCAAGGCTTGTGACGTTTATAGAATAAAAGTCATTAATCTTGATAAGGTCAATTTTTTTGGTTGTAAAATTTAAAAGTGAATTGAGTGTGAAATTTTTGTAGTCAAAGTTTTTGGCAAAGTCATTTCCAGTGCCGGTTGGAATAAGGCCTATGGTCATATTTTTGCCGTAAGCCACGTTGACAAGCTCATTTAAAGACCCATCACCGCCACAAATTATAACGATTTTTTCGTCATATTTGAGACTGTCAAAGGCGTCAATCAAAAAATGGGTGTGGTTTTTATACCTGGTGTTTACAACTTCTATCTCAGAAAGTCTACCCACCCTCCTAAAAGTTTCCTCAATATCTTCTTTTCTTATGTCAAATTCTGTCTTACCAGCCTTTGAGTTAATAATAAATAAAATCTTTCTCATAGTAATTCCTATTAGGACTATACTAATTTATGGGGGTAAAACAATTTTAAATATATAGATAATAATTGATTGCAGTATAGGCTGACTATGAATTTAATCAAGGCTAGGTAAATAAGATGGGATATTGTTGGTAAGAGTCAAAGTATACATAGAAAATTATTAATCAAGACTATCTGAAATGAAGAGCCAGTTCATAAGTAGCAAATGTTCCTTTAAAAAGTTTTGCAGTTGGCATTAGAATTAAAAAAACTCCTCCAAATGACCTGAACCCCAAAATCCGGAATACGGATGGAGGGGTTTTTGTATGCCAAA
>NZ_CAUPHG010000159.1:0-2525 GCF_963510915.1 uncultured Anaerococcus sp.
TAATGAATACTCTGATAAAGTAAGTGAAATCTTAAAAGCTGTCAAATACATCGAGCATTTCCTACATACTGATGGACAGTACTTAGAGGATTTACTTTACCTAACAAGAGGCAACCAACTATACACAGAAGATGGAAAAGAGTTGTATATTGATCCAACTTCTCAGAAAAGAACACTTCATACCCAATATGAACCTGGTTTTATTGAAGCAAGAGATAAATCTCCACTAGAACTCTTAATTGAAAATAAGGAGCTATTAGATTAAATAAAAAAGCGAGTTTTAGGCTCGCTTTTTCTATTGTATAATCTTATTCTTCAGTTCTTCCGGTTGCTTAGTTGCATTGAACTCAACTCGTTTTGTTGTTCCATCTTTCTCAGTATGATAATAACTTGAATGTTTCAACACCCATTCTTTATTACCAATCATCAAACACTCTGCCTGTGAGTTGGTACATGAGGTAAATGTGTCCAAGGTTTTTACAATTCGCGCCACATAAAGTTATTTAAGCATCTCCTTTTCTCTCATTACCATTTTCTGTTATAATAAATTGTACTTCTAGAATAGAAAGGACTTAAGATGACAACTCTTATTAAACATAAACGTGTAGAATTTTCAGAACTTTTTTATGACCTAGTTTTTGTTTTTGCAATTTCAAAAGTAACTACTTTAATTGAGCATCTTCATAACGGTATTTTGACTTGGAATTCTTTCCTTGATTTTTTCATGGCTGTCTTGGTTCTCACTGATTCATGGATGATTCAAACCGTTTATACCAATCGCTATGGAAAGAACTCTTTATTTAACATGGTAATCATGTTTATCAAAATGGGACTTTTACTCTTTATAGCCAATATGATTGGACCTGATTGGCAACAATATTTTCATTATCTTTGTTGGGCTGTTGGTACATTAACCTTTACCTTATTTTTACAATATTTGGTTGAATTTTTTAGAAAATCAACCGATAATGTTGAACGGGAAAGTATCAAAGGTTTTCTATGGATAACAGGTCTAGGAAGTTTAGGAGTCTATCTAGCAGCTCTTCTTCCTATTTACGTTGGAGTCTCTGTCTTATTTGCTAGTATTCTGCTAACATTTATTATGCCAATTATCTTGCTTAGTAAAGATAAGCATTACCAGGTAAATCTCCCCCATTTAATCGAGCGCATCTCCCTTCTTGTCATTATTACGTTTGGAGAGATGATTATGGAGCTAGCTAACTTCTTTACAATCGAGAATTTCTCGATTTATTCGGTTCTTTATTTCATTATTATGCTTTCTCTGTTCTTGTTTTATTTTGGTCAATTCGACCATGCTATTGATGAAAAATCTAATCAAAAGGGACTATTTCTAATTTACAGTCACTATCCTATTTTCATTGGACTTATTATGATGACCGTTTCGATGAGTTTTCTTCTGAATCCTGAAGCTAATCTTCTCTTTGCAACCAGCTTCTCTTATATCGGATTTGGCCTCTTTCAAGCTGCTGTCCTAGTAAATGGGCCCTATAACAAACACTATCTTCGCTATTCGAAAAGTTACTACTGTGTCCAAGCGACACTCTATCTGGCTGCCTTGATTCTCTCTTTAATCTTTGCTTCTAATCCTATAATAGTAGTGAGTATAACAACCATTTTAGCTCTAGCTATAGCCATTCATTTTATTTATTTTTATATGACACAGAATAAAAAATATTCCAAATCTAACTGGGGGTTCTTTTAATGAGTTTATAACATAAAAAAAGCTTTGGAAACCAAGGATTTAATTTTTTCATTAATTTGTTTTTCCATTTTATCCTCCGATTTGAACTCGCACTGACATTTATTTATAACAACACTATATATCTAGTATGGCATAATCATTAGGTATTATAGGTTTTCAAACCAAATGTGAGTCATTCGTTTTTGCCCCACTTTTGCCCCATTTTTAAATCCTGACATTGAAAATACCTAAATGCATCTTCCAAAAATCATTTGTTTTTCAACATTTTTGATTACTTTCAATATAAAAATTTCTTACACATCCATGTAGGGGGCATAATAAAATTTAAGTAGAAAGAGTTTGGGACAAAAAGATTTCAATTTTTAAAAATCTTAATTATTAAGCCCTTCAAATCTATAATTAAATGCTAAAAGCGAACAAAACTAGTTTTCTGATTACCAGAAAACTAGTTTTGTTCGCTTTTTATATTTGAGGTCGGATTTTTGTCCCATCCTCTTTTTTGTTGTTCCCACTTATAATCTTCTAACCTTGTTATAGTTACAAAAAATAATAAAACAGCCTTTTTTGTTCCACAAAAAGCCATACTAAAATTCTCAAACTATCTATTTCCTTTCTTGATATCTCCCATCAAAAGAGTTAAAATGCTTTCATTCTCAAACTATACTATATAGGGGGTATTGAAATGAAATTTCTAATCGTTTATTGCTATTCCTTGCAGGAGTTGTTTTTATCCTTTTAGCACTTTTTCTATTTACAAACCCAGTAGCTAATCTTGTTGCTTACAGCTGGTGGATTGCATTTG